>JAIEBK010000112.1:14050-15729 GCA_029070945.1 Muribaculaceae bacterium | reverse complement strand
CTTACCGAAAAAAATTGTAATTTTGCACTCTCAAAATTCCTTTGCATGGTGAAGAAGACGATTATATACGCTATTCTGACTTTCGGTACTGCTATCGGATCGACTGCGGCCGAGCCGGCCGATTCCATCACTGAAAAGATGCTGGAGGAGGTGACTGTGACGGGAAATTCCGCCCGGCAGCGTATCGAGAATGTCCGTATCGGTGCCGAACGCCTTGAGCTTAGCCAACTCTCCAAACTACCTTCTTTCGGTGGCGAAAACGATATCATAAAGTCAATATCTCTTCTTCCGGGTGTACGTAGCGAGGGAGACGGCGGAGGCGGTTTCGAGGTGCGCGGAGGAAGCGCATACCAGAATCTCGTTCTGCTCGACGGAATCGCTCTTTACAATCCTTCTCATGTGATGGGAATCTTCTCCACCTTCAACGATGACGCCCTCGGCAGTGCTACCCTCTTCAAAGGTCCTTTCCCGACTTTCTACGGAGACGCAACCTCTTCCGTGCTCGAGACCACTCTCATGCCGGGCGACATGCAGTCCTACCACGGCTCATTCACTGTCGGCATCTTAGCCGCAAAACTGAAAGCGGAAGGACCGATCGTCAAAGACAAACTTTCATTTGCCGTGTCTGCACGCCGATCCTATGTAGACGCTTTCCTAAAGATGGTGCCGCAATACCGAAGCACCGTGATGAATTTCTACGATATAACAGCTAAACTCCGCTTCCGGCCCTCACAGGCTCACATGATAGACGCATCCTTCTTCCTGAGCCACGACAACATGGCGGTCGCAGACCTGATGGGGCTATACTGGGGCAATTTAGGAGCGTCGCTCAACTGGACGGCCCGCGCTTCCGACCATCTGACATTCAACACCTCCGCAGCCTTAACCCATTTCGAACCCAAGATGTCAATGGACATTATGGATCTTGACCAGACAATGTGGACATATATCCATAACTACACCTTCACTGAGAAAATGCACTGGCAGGCGGCAGAACATCATTCCATCGACTTAGGCATCCGCTCCGAACTTCTCATGGTCAAGTCGGCGGAATGGAAACTGAACCATGTCACGGAAAAAGAGATCCGGTCACTTGCAGACAACGCCCTCTGGCTTGACTATAACGGACGCTTCGCCGACAGAGTGGACATCACCGCAGGTGTGCGTCTCAATACCTCATCAGTAATCTCGGCTCCCCGCTTCCATGAATATACCTCCACCCAAGGAAAGCCCAATCAGTTCGGGCCAAAGACCTATTTCGGCATCGAACCGCGGCTAAACATCAAATACAGCATCACCGATCTCCACAACGTCAAGGCCGGAATCGGATCAGCTTCGCAGAACCTCCACGCCATCCGGGCAACCTCGACATCCTTTCCCTTCGACCGCTATGCGCTGACATCCGCCTCCGTAAAGCCGGAACGCGCCCTGCAGTATGCCGTCGGCTATGCCGGAATGACCGAAAGCGGAGCGTTCGACTGGTCAGCCGAAGCCTATTACCGTGACATCCACCACGTCTACGATTTCAAGGACGGCAAGTCTTCCTTTTCCGATATAGTGCTCGAAGACATAATCCTCGGAGGAAAAGGGCGCAGCTATGGTCTTGAACTGATGTTGCGGAAGAATACCGGTCGCCTCACCGGCTGGATATCATACACACTCTCCCACACACAGACCCG
>JAIEBK010000112.1:3877-13950 GCA_029070945.1 Muribaculaceae bacterium | reverse complement strand
CTTGAACTGATGTTGCGGAAGAATACCGGTCGCCTCACCGGCTGGATATCATACACACTCTCCCACACACAGACCCGGATTCCGGGAATCAACGACGGCCGGTGGTATGACGCATCCAACGACCGCCGGCACGACGTCGCTGTCACCGCCATCTTCCGTATCAACGACCGCTGGAACCTGTCGGGTTCCTGGATATTTCTTTCCGGACAGCCTCTAACAGCACCGGACGTGAAATATGAGATAGCCGGCGAGACCTGCTATTACTATTCCAGACGAAACGCCTACAAGGCTCCCCCTACCCATCGCCTCGACCTATCGGCCACCTATACCCACAAAGGGCCGAAACTCACCTACGAATGGGCTTTCGGCATATACAACGCCTACTGCCGCTACAACCCCTACCTGGTATATTTCCGCGACGACCCCGACAAGCCTTCCGGGACTCAGGTGGTCACGCAGGCCATGTACGGCCTCGTTCCATCGGTCTCATATACACTCAGCTTTTAGTTTAGGGGGTTTAATGGAGTTTAGGAGGTTTAATGGGGTTTAGATTGTTTAATTGTTTAACTGTTTAATTGTTTAATCGTTTGATTGGTAAGTTTATTTGATTTAAATGATTTCTACGACTTATAAGATTTATATTGCTTCTGTTCTCGCATTGCTTCTTTTTTCCTCTTGCGAGAAGGAGATCGATTTCAAATACCATGATATCGAGCCGCTGACTGTCATAGAGGGAGAGCTTACTGCAGAGGGGGCAAGAATCGGAATCACCCTCACAACCCCTATGGACGAACCTATGGACCGCACTCCTATCGTCGACGCGTCAGTTGTGATCACAGACCTTACAAAGGACGTAGAATATATCCTTTCACCTGATTCCAAAGGATTCTTCACCGATCCCACACCCGGCATTCCCGGACACCGCTATCGGTTGACCGTAAAGCGCGAAGGCAACACATACAGCATGGAGACTTTGATGTATCCCGCTACAGAAATAATCGATGCGGAATTCAATTGGATCAGCATGCCCTACGACAAGGTGGCGGTGTTTCAGGCGCGCTACCTTGATAACCCTGCCGACACCGGCGACTGCTACTGGATAAAGCTCTATCGTAACGGAGAAATATACTCCTGGCAGGAGCAGGACGACCGTACAGCCGCTGACGGCGTCAATACCTTCTTCACGATGACAAGCCGTAAGGATACTGACAAGGAAGATGACGACGAGGTGCTTTTCGACGGCGACGTGATGACCGTGACTGTAACCCCTGTCTCTCGCGAGATGCACGACTACCTGGAGGCTCTTCAGAACGACAGCAACGGTTCTTTCCTCTTCTCCGGTCCCCGCGTCCTCGGCTATTTCCTCGCATCCACCCCCGTCTCAAGGTCAGTCACATTCCACCCGGACCAAATACCTGAATACAAATAAACGCATCGGCTCGCCAACTCAATAACCAACTCTGACAACTTAAAACTTACAATCTTAAACTCTTTCTATTTCCATTTTTTTTCTTTAACTTTGCATCATGAACACAAAGGATAAGAAAAATAAGCGCGTGTTCGTCTCGGGATGCTACGACATGCTGCACTCGGGACATATAGCTTTCTTCAAGGAGGCATCTCAATACGGTGACCTTTACGTGGGTATCGGATCCGACAAGACCATCCGGGAACTGAAAAACCGCAAGACGGTATGCTCCGAAAAAGAGCGCCTGTATATGGTGAAGGCAATCCGGTATGTGACCGATGCATGCATCAACACCGGAAGCGGAATGATGGACTTCATAGAGTCGGTAGAGCGTTTCAAGCCCGACGTATTCGTAGTCAATTCCGATGGAGGAAGCGACACGAAAAGGCGCTTCTGCGAGGAGAGAGGTATTGAGTACGTGGTGCTTGAGCGCGAACCGGAAGCAGGACTGCAGGCCCGCTCCACGACCGCTCTCCGATCGACAGTCAGGTGTCATCTCCCCTACCGCATAGACATAGCAGGAACATGGATAGACCAGCCTTACGTCTCCGAGCATGGCGCCGGATGGGCTATCACCGCCTCCATCGAACCAACCCATGACTTTATGGAGCGTGGCGGAATGTCGACATCGACCCGAAACGCAGCCAGAAAGATCTGGCCTTACGAACTTCCCGCATATGATGAGGAAATGCTCGCTCGTCTTCTCTTCTGCTTCGAGAACAATCCCGAAAACGAGGGTCACATCTCAGGAGCACAGGATGCAATCGGGATATGCGTCTCAGGCCTTTCGCGTCATTTCTATGACGGCCACTACTGGCCAAAGACGATAGAGACGATCCACGACGAGGAGATCCTTTCCTGGCTCGAGAGCCATCTGTGCGTGGTGCCGATGTTTCCCAGGCGCAAGGGATGCTCAGTGGTAGATGGGAAAGACATCACCCCCGAAAAGGTCAAAGACCTCACGGAAGCCGCCGATCGCTGCTGGAATGCGATCCTCGCCAAAGACCTCGACGCATTCGCCAAAGCATTCCTCGACTCCTTCCATGCGCAGACCGCGATGTTTCCGGCGATGATGCAGCCGGGGGTGGAAGAGCATATCGAGCGATGGCGCGACAAGGCCCTCGCCTGGAAGATGCTCGGAGCCGGCGGCGGCGGCCACCTCCTGCTCGTAGTCGACAGAATCCCGGAGGGTGCCATACCCATTAAGATCCGCCGGAGAGAATAGTTATCATTGTTTTCGGCGTTGTCTTCGTTGTCAACGATACGCGGCGAAAACAATGGAAACAGTGAAAACCACGAAAACAAAATAAACTCATGAAAAAACTGATGCTTTCCTGTCTGGCTGCTGTAGCTACAATGACAATGACGGCAGACGATGCCAAATACGTGTTCTATTTCATCGGCGACGGCATGGGCCTCGGCCACGTCAACGCCACAGAAGCCTACAACCGCGACGTACTCCACGGCGACCAGCCTATCCTGATGATGACCTTTCCGGTAGCGTCCCAGGCCCGCTCCTATTCCGCCTCCTCTCCTATCACCGACTCCGCGGCTGCCGGAACCGCGCTCGCCACAGGATTTAAGACCAAGAACTCCATGATCGGAATGGATCCTGACTCAGTAGCGGTCAACAGCATAGCCGTCGACTTCATGAATGCCGGCTACGCAGTCGGTGTCGGCACCACCGTACAGGCCGATGACGCGACTCCCGCGGCATGGTATGCGCATGCCGAAAACAGAGGCATGAAAGAGACTATCGCGCCGCAGGCTGCCGAAAGCGGACTCTCGTTTCTCGCAGGAGGTGGTTTCAAGCTCCAGGGAGCCGGCGAAGTCGCCTTCACCGAATTCCTCAATACGATGCGAAAGGGCGGCTACGAAATAGCAGAAGGATATGCCGCTTTCAACGAGCTTAAACGTAAGGGGGGCAAACAGTCCCATAAGGTGCTCCTTTATCCGGAAAATCCCTCGGGAGGACAGGTGGGCTACACTATTGATTCCATACCCGGCGCCCTGACCTGCGCGCAGATCACCGAGGCGTGTCTGCAGACCCTCGAGAACGTAAACCCTGATAAGTTTCTGATGATGATCGAGGGGGGAAATATAGACTGGGCCGCACATGCCAACGACGGCGGTGGAGTCATCAAGGAAATTCTCAACTTCCAGGACGCCATCAATGTAGCATATCAGTTCTACCTCCGCCACCCGTCCGAAACACTTATCGTGGTCACAGCCGACCATGACACAGGAGGCATGGCATATGGCCGCAACGGCGGACCTTACAACATCGCCTATGCCGACGCCCAGAAGATATCGAAAGACGCCTTCGCCGACTGGACACGCAACTGGGGCAAGAACACCTCCAACCCCACCTGGGAGGAAATGGAAAATACACTGAAGGAGAAACTCGGTTTCTGGACAACCGTGCCCGTCACGGAACGCGAGACCAAGGAGCTTAAGGATCTCTTTGACGAGACATTCATATCAAAGAAAGCTGAAGACGAAAAGACCCTATATCACACCTTCAACGCTTTCACCGCCAAGGCCTTCTCGATCCTTAACTATCACATGGGCATCGGCTGGACCACCACTTACCATGCCGGCAACTTCGTACCTGTCTACGCCGTGGGCGCCAACGCCGGCTACTTCACCGGAAGCCTCGACAACACCGACATCCCCAAGCTTATAAAGCGCGCCGCAGGAATTTAAAGTTCCTTATTAAGGGTTAAGGGTTAAGAGTTAAGGGTTAAGA
Organism: Muribaculaceae bacterium; assembly: GCA_029070945.1. Classification (GTDB taxonomy): domain Bacteria; phylum Bacteroidota; class Bacteroidia; order Bacteroidales; family Muribaculaceae; genus Lepagella. Next base: position 9,733 of record JAIEBK010000112.1, on the reverse strand, counting down.
GTTAAGGGTTAAGAGTTGGGAGTTGAGGGGTATCATTATAATTAAATTCCGAGGATTAACAATGAGGGATGATATAAAATGGCAAAAGGCAGAAGATTTTGCCCTGAAAATAATTGAACTTTATAAGTATCTGTCTACAGAAAAACGGGAATTTGTAATCAGCAAACAAATACTTCGGAGCGGTACATCTATAGGTGCAAACATAATAGAGAGCGAGTTTTCAGAAAGTCAAGCTGACTTCATACATAAGCTTTCAATCTCTCAAAAAGAGGCCGGTGAGACTCTTTATTGGTTGAGACTTCTGGTTAAGGCCGATTATTTGGATAAGAATTGGTTTGATTCTCTATATAAAGACGGGGAAGAGATAATACGAATTCTTACATCAATAATCGTTAGGATGAAGCGTAATAACTCTTAACCCTTAACTCTTAACTCTTTTCAAAGTGTGAAAACGAAATATTATGTAGTATGGCGGGGGCGTGTGCCGGGCGTCTATGACAACTGGAGCGATGCCGAGGAGCAGATACTCAACTTTCCGGGAGCGAAGTTCAAGAGCTTCTCGTCAGCGGCCGAGGCCGCGCAGGCTTTCCGCGGAAGCGATGATGAAAGTAATCCTGCCGATCTCGGCACTCTGCTCATCGCAGCCTCCGAGCATCGTGCAGGGTCAGTAAATACCACTCAGCCGGTTCCCTCCTATATGTCTAATCCGGACATCGACAAGACGGCATGGGCCGTCGACGCCTCTTGTCAGGGAAACCCCGGCATCATGGAATACCGCGGAGTAGAGCTGGCTACGGGCCGAGAACTCTTCAAGGTAGGCCCTTTTCACGACGGCACCAACAATATCGGAGAGTTTCTCGCCATAGTCCATGCCCTTGCCGAGATGAACCGCCGCAACGAATGGCACAACATCTACTCCGACTCCAAGACAGCCCTTTCATGGGTACGCAACCGGCAGGTGAAGACCCAGCTCAAGCAGACCGACCGCAATGCGCGGCTATTTGAACTTCTCGGACGCGGACTTGTATGGATACGCTCACACTCATGGCCTGTAAAGATAATGAAATGGCAGACTGAGCTCTGGGGCGAGATCCCCGCTGACTTCGGCCGAAAGTAAGAGTTTTCATCGTTGTCGGCGTATTCATCGTCGTCAGCGAGGCAGATAACGATGAAAACTATGACAGCAACAAAAACAACGATAATAACATGACACTACGACACTGGATCACCGACCTGCTGAACTCACTGCTACCCGCTGAGACAGCGAAATATCTCATAAGCCCGGCTCTGCTGCTTTTTGTGGCTATCATCTCCGTGGCGGCATATTTCCTCTGCGTAAGGATACTGACTCCCCTTATGCACTACCTTACCAGGAAGACAGAAACAGACTGGGACAACGATATTCTCAACGCAAAGGCCATGAAGGCTTTCTCGCAGCTCGCACCCGCCCTTATCCTCGCGTGGCTGCTGCCGCAGGTATTCACAAACCATGAGTGGGGTGTGGTCATCATAGAGAAACTTACGCAAGTATATATCGTATATGCCGTGATATACCTTATCTGTGTGCTTATATCCAACACGGTCCAGGGGTTTGAGAAACGCGACAAGGCATCCGAGCATAATCTGACGGTCATCGAGGGTGCCATACAACTCGTCCTCGTACTTGTAGGGATAATCATATCGCTCAGCATACTCTTCGATAAGAAACCGGGGATGGTGCTTACCGGTTTCGGAGCCTCGGCAGCAGTGCTGATGCTGGTATTCCAGGACACAATCAAGGGCTTTGTAGCCGGCGTGCAGCTTACGCTCAACAACATGCTGAAGAAAGGAGACTGGATAATCTGCGACAAAGCCGGAGCAAACGGCGAGGTGCAGAGCATAAAGCTCACCACCGTCAAGGTCCGCAACTGGGACAATTCCATTGTCACCATCCATCCCTATACCCTCATAAGCGACTCCTTCCGAAACTATCAGAACATGCGTGAGGTGGGAGCCCGCCGCGTTTCACGCTCCATCTACATAGACTTCGACTCAATACGCTTCCTCGAAAAGGAGGAGATAGACCGCCTGATGGAGAAGGGACTGATAACGGAACACTCCATCAAGCACGCGAAGCAGGAGGTCAACCTATCACTCTTCCGAAAATATCTGATCCGCTATCTTACGGCACACCCCGATGTGATAAAGAAACATCCGGATCCTGCGGTGATCCTCATGGTGCGTCAGCTGCAGCCCACACCGCAGGGATTGCCGCTCGAGCTCTATTTCTTCACCAGAATCACATCCTGGGCGGCTTACGAGCGCTTTCAGGCAGATATCTTCGACTTCGTCTACGCCTGCGTAAGCGAATTCGGACTCCGTATCTATCAGGCACCCTCGGGAAAAGACATGAGATCAATAAGCCACCGGTGAATATCCCTCACCTTTCAAACTTCCTAAAACTCCTAAACTATATAAACTTCTTACACAAAAATTTGGCTGGCAGCCAAATTTTTAGTAACTTTGCGACGTCTTTTGACGAAAGGATGCCCCGACCAAGGGGAGAGAGCCCCCGGAGTAATCCTTTTAAAGAAAGGCAACAATCTATTTTATAACTTTTTAAACTCTCAACAAAATGCATCTTTCAACTGAAGAAAAGCAGGAAATCTTCGAGAAGTACGGCCAGGGCAAGAATGACACAGGCAGCCCCGAAAGCCAGATCGCACTCTTCTCCATCCGTATCAAACACCTCACCGAGCACCTTAAGAACAACCACAAGGACTATGCTACAGCCCGTGCGCTTAAGGCTCTCGTAGGTCAGCGCCGCAGCCTTCTCGACTATCTGATCCGCAAGGATATCAACCGTTACCGTGCTATCATCGCAAAGAAGGAACTCGGTATCCGTCGCTAATCAGACATTTTCTGACAGCAAACAGAAGGTCCAATTCCTAAAGAAAGGAATTGGACCTTTAAGTTTTCATCGTTGTCGTCGTTGTCAGCGTTTTCAACGACAGGCAACGACTTTAATTACAACGATGACAACAATAAAACTACTACTCGGGAAGCTGCCGCCCTGGACACTGACCATAATCTGCTTCCTCGCCATCTGCTGGCTTACGCTGGCCCCTCACCCACTGCCTGACAACGACCTCCCGCTATTCCCGGGTGCCGACAAACTGGTACACGCCATTATGTTTGGCGGCTTTACCTTCTGCATCATACTCGACTGGAACCGCCGTCACGGATGGCCTGTCGACATCAGCAAGGCAGACTGGTATGCCCCGGACTTCGCCTCCGCGTTAGGAATCATCACCGAATTGCTACAGAAGGAAATGAACGCCGGGCGCTCAGGAGACGTGTGGGATCTCGTTGCCGACATCACGGGAGCATTCCTCGTCTGCGCCGCCTGCATCCTCTACAAAATCAAACAGAAAGGTAGATGACAAAGTCCTTCTTGAGCTTGATACACTGCAGAAACTTTCGTTAATGGCGGTAGCCCAGGGAAAAAGCCTGAAGAAAAAAGGGAAGGCTTACTCTATGGAGGAGATTAGAAATATACTTGGAGTATGATTTATGAATTAATGGATAAGGAAGATATAATTCTTAAGGGAGTCTCGGCACGGACCGGACTGCAGGAAAGATATGTGGCAGCTGTCATAAAGCTGCTCGACGAGGGAGCGACCGTGCCCTTCATCAGCCGCTACCGCAAGGAACTTACGGGGAGTATGGACGAGGTAGGAGTGCGCGCTGTCGAGGCCGCTCTGAAAACCCAGAGGGAATTAGAGTCCCGGCGAGACTTTATCCGCGATGCGATTGCCACCGCAGGGGCCCTCGACGCAAAGACCGAAGAGACTCTCGCCAAGGCCACGACAATGACCGAGCTGGAAGACATCTACGCACCCTATAAACCAAAGAAACGTACACGCGCCACAATAGCCCGCGAAAAGGGTCTCGAGCCCCTCGCCAAAATGATCATGACCGGACGTCCGGAAGACTGCGTCGAGGCAGCACGGAAATATGTCGGGAAAAACGATGTCCGGGATGTGCAGGAAGCTCTTTCGGGAGCCTCCGACATCATAGCAGAATGGGCATCGGAATCACCACGCCTGCGCAACATCACCCGAAACCACTACCAACGCGCCGCATCGCTATCGGGGAGCGTAGCCAAAGGAAAGGAAGAGGAACTTAAAAACTCTCCTTTTGCCCAGTACGGCGATTTCAGCCAGAGCGTAAGGCGTATGCCCTCACATCAGTATCTCGCTCTGCGCAGGGCCGAGACCGAGGGGCTGGTGAAGGTGAAATACGAACTGCCGGAGAAAGGCGCCGAACTTCGCGACAGGCTAATCGACAACTTCGGCCCCCGCTACGCCTCGAAAGAATGCGCACGCCTGATCGATGCCGCCGTGGAAGACGCCGCCAAGCGTCTGCTGCAGCCGTCGGTCGAGACGGAGGTATCCGCATCGCTGAAGGAAGAGGCCGATAAAGTCGCGATCGATATATTTGCCGGAAACCTACGCCAACTTCTGCTCGGAGCTCCGCTGAAGGGACACCGCATCCTCGCCATCGACCCGGGCTACCGCACAGGATGCAAGGTAGTCGCGCTCGACCGTCAGGGCAATCTGCTCGACGACTCGGTGATCTATCCCGTGCCTCCGCGCAATGACTTCGCGGGAGCGCACCGCACCATCGAGGCACTCATCAGAAAACATAATCTCGACACCGTAGCCATCGGCAACGGAACCGCCTCGCGCGAGACGGAGAAGTTCGTAAAGGGAAGCGGACTCGTGCCGGAGAAGTCTGTCTATGTGGTGAGTGAGAACGGCGCTTCGGTCTATTCGGCATCGGAAGTGGCCCGCAAGGAGTTTCCCGACAAGGACGTGACGGTGCGCGGCGCGGTCTCTATCGGACGCCGTCTGATCGATCCGCTTGCCGAACTCGTCAAGATCGATCCCAAGTCAATAGGAGTGGGGCAGTACCAGCATGATGTGGACCAGGCTAAGCTGAAAGACATGCTCGACTATACTGTGATGAGCTGTGTGAATGCAGTAGGCGTTGATGTCAATACGGCCAGCGAGCAGCTGCTTTCATACGTATCCGGCATCGGACCCGCGCTGGCCAAAAATATTGTGGCCTACCGTGCCGCCAACGGAGACTTCCGCACACGAAAGGAGCTGAAGAAAGTGCCGCGTCTCGGTGACAAGGCTTTCGAACTGAGCGCCGGTTTCCTGCGTATCCCCGGAGGCGCCGAACCTCTCGACAACACAGGCATACACCCCGAGAGCTACTCGCTCGTCAAGGAGATGGCTAAAAGTATCGGTAAGGATGTGTCTGATCTTCCCGCCAAGGGAGATCTGCTCGACAGCATCGACGTGAAAGGCCTGGCGTCCAAAGGCATCGGAGGTCTTGAGACGATGACAGACATCATCGCCGAGCTGAAAAAGCCGGGGCGCGACCCGAGAACAGACGATGATAACGAGGCCTTCACGCCAGGAGTAGAGGATTTCGACTCCCTGACCGAAGGGATGGTGCTTCCCGGCATCGTCAATAATATCACGGCCTTCGGAGCCTTTGTAGACTTAGGCATAAAAGAAAACGGCCTCCTCCATATCTCGCGGATATCGAAGAGGCGCATATCGTCGGTAGGAGAGGTCCTGAAGCTCGGTCAGCGTATCGAGGTCAAGGTCATAGACATCGATAGAAACAGAAAGAGGATAGGACTTGAGTTGGTTTAATTAGTTTAGGGAGTTTAGGAAGTTTAGGGGGGTTAGGGAGTTTATAAACCTATCAAACAATCTAAACATCTTAAACAATTTAAACTTCTTAAACAATTTAAACCTCCTAAACAACTCCAAGGAGGTGGGTCAAAGTCTGCACTCC
>JAIEBK010000112.1:0-3777 GCA_029070945.1 Muribaculaceae bacterium | reverse complement strand
AGGTTCGGAATATCGGGAGTAGATGCCGGATTGGGGTCTATGTAATAGATCGGCACCCCGGGGCGAACGTAATATATCAGACCCGCGGCCGGATAGACCGCCAGACTTGTGCCTATAACGCAGAAGATGTCGGCCTCATGGACTAACTCGGCAGCCCGCTCGATGTTGGGCACAGCTTCCTGAAAGAAGACGATATGCGGACGCATCGGGTCGCCGTTGGCGCCCCGTGTGGCCGGGGTCGTATCAAGATTGCCGGGAGTCAGGGTCTCCACATATTCCGGGTGGATGATGGATCGGATCTTCATCAGCTCACCGTGGAGGTGCAGGATATTCCTTGATCCGGCACGCTCATGCAGGTCGTCGACATTCTGGGTTATTATATAGACGTCGTAGTCCTTCTCCAGCTCCACAAGCGCGCGGTGGGCTGCGTTAGGCTCAGCCTTCAGCAGGTCGTGGCGACGCTGGTTGTAGAACTGATGCACGAGTTCCGGATTCCTGCGGAAACCGTCGGCTGACGCCACATCCATCACGGGATAGTTTTCCCAGAGGCCGCCAGCGTCGCGGAAGGTCTTTATGCCCGATTCGGCACTGATGCCGGCGCCGGTGCTTATCACTAATTTCTTCTTTCCCATTTTCTACCGGTTTTCATCGTTGTCATCGTTGTCATCGTTTTCGTCGAAGACAACGACGACAACGATGAAAACGCCGACAACTATAACAACTGTTACTTCTCCCTCATGAATATCTGGATGGGAGTGCCGTGGAAATCCCACTTCGCACGGATCTTGTTCTCAAGGAAGCGGCGGTAAGGCTCCTTCACCCACTGCGGAAGATTGCAGAAGAAGACAAACGTAGGGATTATAGAGTCCTTAAGCATCGTGACGTATTTGATCTTCACAAACTTACCCTTGTTGCTTGGCGGCGGAGTCACAGCGATTTCCTCCAACATATATGTGTTGAGCTGGGAGGTAGGGATCACGCGGCGGCGGTTTTCATATACCTTAACAGCGGTCTCCAGAACGTTGAAAATACGCTGTTTCGTCAGCGCTGACGCAAAGATGATAGGGAAGTCGGTGAAAGGCGCGAATTTACCACGTATGGCGGCTTCATAACGCTTCTGGGCCTCAAGGCTACGGTCTTCCACAAGGTCCCACTTGTTGACACACACCACAAGACCCTTCTTGTTCTTCTGGATGAGAGAGAAAATATTGCCGTCCTGACCCTCGATGCCTCGTGTGGCGTCGATCATGAGGATACAGACGTCGGATGCCTCTATGGCACGGATAGAGCGGATCACAGAGTAATACTCTATGTCCTCGTTGACCTTCTGCTTCTTGCGGATACCGGCGGTATCGACCAGATAGAAGTCAAATCCGAACTTATTGTAACGGTGATATATCGAGTCGCGTGTGGTGCCTGCTATGTCGGTCACGATATGGCGCTCCTCGCCTATGAAGGCGTTGATGAGCGATGACTTACCGGCATTAGGTCTGCCCACGATGGCGAACTTGGCGATGTTCTCCTCAGTCTCGTCCTTATCGGGAGTGTCGGGGAAGTCCTTGATCACCTCGTCGAGAAGATCGCCTGTGCCGGCGCCGTTGGCGGCCGACACCTCGACCGGATCGCCGAGTCCGAGGGAATAGAATTCCGCCACATTATATCTCGAGTCGCCCTTATCCTCCTTGTTGGCAACGAGGATCACAGGCTTCTTGCTGCGTCGCAGGATGGCCGCCACCTTATCGTCAAGGTCGGTCACACCTACGGAGGCGTCTACCACGAAAAGAATCACGTCGGCCTCCTCGATGGCTATATGCACCTGCTTGTTGATCTCCTCCTCAAACACATCATCGGAGTTGACAACCCAGCCGCCGGTGTCGACGATCGAGAATTCCTGGCCGTCCCAGTCTACTTTACCATACTGCCGGTCGCGCGTGGTGCCGGAAGTGTCGTCTACGATGGCGGCCCGTGTCTGCGTCAAACGGTTGAAGAGCGTGGACTTACCCACGTTCGGCCGCCCTACTATTGCTACTAATCTGCTCATATATTTATAATTGAGAATGAAGAATTGAGAATGGAGAATTATATCCAATTGAGAATAACATTGGTATGTACCTGCATCATAGACGCGAGACATTGAATTCTCAATTCTCCATTCACAATTCTCAATTAATTTTATTCGATGTATCCGAACTGACGGAGTTTGTTCTCACGGTTGCGCCAGTCTTTCTCAACCTTAACGAAGAGTTCGAGATAAACCTTCTTGTCGAAGAACTTCTCGATGTCCTGACGCGCGGCGATGCCGACCTTCTTGATCTTCTCGCCTCCCTTGCCGATGATGATGCCTTTCTGCGTATCGCGCTCCACATAGATCACCGCCATGATATGGATGGAATTCTCCTTTTCCTCGAATTTCTCTACGAGCACCTCCGCCGAGTAGGGAATCTCCTTGTCATAGTTGAGAAGAAGTTTCTCACGGATGATCTCGGTTACGAAGAAACGCATCGGCTTGTCGGTCAGGGCGTCCTTCCCGAAGAATGGGGGCGACGGAGGAAGGAGCTCAATGATGCGCGCCTTGAGGTTTTCGACGTTGAAGTTCTGCATCGCGCTTACGGGGAAGATCTCGGCGTTGGGGAGACGCTTCTTCCATGCATCGACGAGAGCATCGAGCTCCTCATTGTTCTTGAGGAGATCCACCTTGTTGATGACGAGAAGCACGGGCACTGTCTCTTTGGCCACACGGTCGAGAAAGTCCTTGTTCTTCTCCGGATCTTCCACCACATCGGTGACGTAGAGCAGGATGTCGGCATCGGTGAGTGCTCCTTCCGAGAACTCAAGCATCGATTCCTGCAGTTTGTATTTAGGCTTCAGCACGCCCGGGGTGTCACTGAATACGATCTGGTATTCCGGAGTGTTGACGATGCCAGTGATGCGGTGGCGTGTGGTCTGTGCCTTGGAGGTGATGATTGAGATGCGCTCGCCGACGAGGTCGTTCATAAGTGTGGATTTACCTACGTTGGGGTTTCCGACGATATTCACGAAACCTGCACGGTGAGGACCATTGTATTCGGGTGCTGAAACGGCTGCATTCTCCGCTTCGGTGTTGATTTTGATTTCTTCCATAATTTTATATTGTGTTTTTCAGTTAATTATTCATTTAGAATGTCGAATTTGAATTCTCTTGCCTATGGTCTCTGACCACTCAGAACTCCGTGAAGGAGAAGGGGAGGAGGCTGGAGACGGAGGGGAAGACGTAAGTGGCGTCCGCTCCGAAGAGTATCACCTCTATAGGTCCGTAGAGATGCTCATATTCGAGGAGAGACTGGCGGCAGGCTCCGCAGGGAGATATCGGCTGCGCCTGGAAGGGAGCCTTGTCTTCCTCCCCTTTCGGCATGTCTCCTACGTTACGCGCTGCTATTGCGATTTTCTTCATCGCCATTCCGGGATTGAGTGCCGAAGCCTGCCAGCATGCATTGCGTTCGGCGCATATTCCGGATGGATAGGCGGCGTTCTCCTGGTTGGAGCCGCTGACGATGCTGCCGTCGGCCATGCGGATGGCGGCTCCAACATGGAAGCGGGAATAGGGTGCATAGCTTCGGTAGGTCATTTCCCGGGCGCGGGCGATGAGTTCGCGGTCTTCGTCTGAGAGTTCCTCCGGTTCTACCGCCTTATATGTTATCTCTATCTTCTTTTCCTTCATATTGAAGTTGTTTAAACTTATTTACGAATTCAAAAAATCAACAAGAAGTGTTAAACTCAAGATTCTTTTTATTAATCTTC
>JAIEBK010000111.1:22188-28962 GCA_029070945.1 Muribaculaceae bacterium | reverse complement strand
TCGCTCCCTCTTCGGCATACGAAAATCCCTCGCCCAAAGACGCCCTGGCGACCCTCATTTTTTGTGAGATGGGGCCTAAAACAAAACGCCGCAAAATCTTGTTACTATATTATGCAAAGGAAAGGGAATCCGGTGTAAGACCGGAACAGTACCCGCTGCTGTAAATCCCGGTTCCTCCTGTAGGAGAAACCTACGTCAAGGCACACAAGTCATTGAGCCTTAATTGGCTTGAGAAGGCGCCGAGACCGAAGGGACAAGTCAGAAAACCTACCCGCGCATAAACGAGATCCAATACATCATCCTTTCTATTGAGCTAAATGAACGGGACTATTCATCTTAATCAATAACAATTATGCGAAAAATTTTTCTTTCGATCGCAGCGGCTGTAGCCGTTGCGCCCTGCGCATACGCCGCAGAACAGTCTACCATCATCCTCGACCTGTCCAAATCGACGACTGAACTGACTTTCAACGCCGGAAACGGCTCCTGGACCGGAACCTACGACGATGACGCCGAGTCCATCGAATCCCAGTGTTTCTCATTCCAGCATTTCTCTTTCGGGGAATGGAATACATGGTGGGGATTCACTGCTTCCAACAGCGCCGACAACAAACAGCCTACAAATACCCTTACCCATCAATGGAGCAACATGGCCGCAGGCGGTATCCTCCTAAATGAAGACGGCACTGTGAAGCTCGACGATTTCGGAGCCCCCGTGGTCAGCAAGGATATGCCTTACCTCGTGGCCTTCTATTCTCAATCAATGAGCGCGCGCCCTGTGGTCATGACCTTCAACGACGGAAAGCTTTACGAACCGCAGAGCGTATATGTCAACCTCAACAGCTATACATTCTACTCACTGATGTTCGGAGACGGATTCGCTCGTGCTTTCACAAACGGCGACAAATTCACGCTGACTATCCACGGTGTAGCCGCCGACGAGACAGAGAAGACCGTAGAGGTATCGCTGGGAAGCTTCAGCAACGGTGATCTGACTGCCGCTAAAGGTTGGAAATACGTCGACCTCACCGCGCTCGGCGCTGTCAATGAACTTTATTTCTCCCTTAGCAGCACCGACAGCGGCCCCTATGGAGCCAACACACCATTCTATTTCTGCATCGACAAACTCGCAGTCACTCCCGCAGCCGGCAGCGCCGCAGGTATGATGGCAGCCGATCAGACCTCTGTCACCTACGATCGCGACTCTAAGACCGTTTCGGTCAACGGAGCAGATTTTGCCGCCGTATATGACTCGCTTGGAGCAAAGGTGTTCCAGAGCGATGACAAGACATTCTCTCTCGCATCCCTCCCCGCCGGTGTATATGTGGTGAAAGCAGGTAACTCATCCATCAAGATCGCACGATGATTCATCTCAAAGATACAGTTTTTCTTTTCCTTGCCGCGGCTTCCATATCCATTGCCGGCTGCGGCAAGGATTCTGATCTCTACGATGTGGAAATTCCTGAATATCCTGCTGACAGAGACTGGACTTACGTACGCACCGACACCCCTAAGAGCCGCTATGCCACGGAAGTGTTCGAATATACCCCGGCACCGGGCCAATACATCAACGACACCCGCACTGGAGGAATGCCCGCGGGGATGAACACACCCGATGAAGCGGCCCTCTGGGCGAAAAATCGGCTCGAAAAGAATCTCTTCGTGTCGCTGGGAGCGTTCGGAGGATACATCACCGTAGGCTTCGACCATGAGGTGATCAACAGCAGGGGAGACTACGACTTCGCTATCTTCGGCAACGCATTCCTCAGCGCGATGGGAAGTTCCAACGAACCCGGAACCGTCTGGGTGATGGAAGACTCCAACTGCAACGGATTTCCTGACGATATCTGGTATGAGCTCCGTGGAAGCGAATATTATGATTCCACAACGGTTCATGGATATTCAGTGACCTATTTCCGCCCGTCGGCCCCAGGCCAGCCGGTGGAATGGCGTGACAGTTTCGGAGAGACCGGCTCGATAGCATATCTTAAGGCTTTCCACAATCAGGATTATTACTATCCCGCATGGATTAAGGAAGATTCATACACCCTTACAGGAACGCGTCTCGCACCCCGCACTCACTGCGATCCCGAAACAGGATTCTGGGTCAACGAGCCATTTCCCTGGGGATATGCCGACAATATGGGTGAAGACAACACAGGGCTTGACGAAATGCCTCAGGCCAACCGCTTCCGCATTTCAGACGCAGTGGACTCCGATGGCAACCCGGTCTATCTCCGCTCCGTCATGTTCGTGAAGGTGCAGACCGCCGTGCTCGCGCAGGCCGGTCCGCTCGGCGAGCTATCCACCGAGGTGCTCGGATTCTACGACCTTATGACGGAACCCGACGACAATGCCGTTCCGATGATTCATGACTGATACACACTGCATACCCATGAAAAAGCGCACTATCCCATATATTCTCCTGTTCCTGTCGGCATGCGTCCTGTCCGTTGCCATAGGATGCTCGCGCAATGACGGGCCTGAGTATATCCCCGGAGGGACCATCCCTGAACCGGAAGGCGACGACGGAATCCTTTTCATACTCAACGAAGGGAATTTTCAATACGGCAACGCGACCCTGTCTATTTATGATCCGGTGTCAGAAACCGTGGAAAACGAGGCTTTTATCAAGGCCAACGGTATGAAACTCGGAGATGTGGCGCAGTCAATGACGATCGCCGACGGAAAAGGATGGATTGTCGTCAACAACTCCAACGTAATCTTCGCAATTGATCCGCTGACTGCTAAGGAAAAGGGAAGGATTGAGAACCTTGTCTTCCCACGCTACATCCATTTCATCGACGACTCCAAGGCCTACGTCACCCAGCTATGGGACAACCGCATAGCAATCGTTGACCCCAAGACATGTCAGATCACCGGACACATCGAGGTCCCCGGCATGAAGCCCGGCAGCGGATCTACAGAGCAGATGGTTCGCTACGGCGACTACATCTACTGCAACTGCTGGAGCTACCAGAACCGCATTATAAAGATCGACACGCGTACCGATGAGGTCGTGGCGTCACTCGAAGTGGGCATTCAGCCCAACTCGCTCGTGCTCGACCGCTACGGCAAACTCTGGACAGTGACCGACGGCGGCTACGAAGGCTCTCCTTTCGGCTATGAGCCTCCCGCACTCGTCAGGATAGATGCCGAGACATTCTCGATAGAAAAGAAATTTACCTTCTCGCTTGGCGACTCATGCTCAGAGATATGCACCAACAGCGCCGGAGACTATATCTACTGGATCAACAATGATATCTGGACGATGGACGTGACGGCTTCCGAACCGCCCTCCAAACCTTTGATAGACGCTCACGGTACTATATACTACGGTCTGACCGTAGGGCCGATCTCCGGCGACGTATATGTGGCGGATGCCATCGACTATCAGCAGGAGGGACGTATCTACCGGTATTCACGTGAAGGAGCCCTCATCGATCAATTCAGCGTCGGCATAATACCGGGCGCATTCTGCTGGTACAGACCATGAAGATTCCTACCTTTTGCATACGTTTATTTACGGCAGTGGCGGTCACGGCGACCTCCGCCGCCGTTTTATGTGCTTCGCCTTCCCACGATGCACCCATAGATATGGTCGAGCTCGAGGAATTCACTGTCACTGCCAGACGCCCTATGCAGGACATCGGCGTGCAGAAGACAACCTTCGACTCCATAGCCCTTAAGGAAAACATCGCCCTCTCCATGGCCGATGTACTGACATTCAATTCATCGGTTTTCGTGAAAAGCTACGGCCGCGCGACCCTCTCCACCGTGGCGTTCCGGGGCACTTCCCCATCGCATACCAACGTCTCATGGAACGGCATGCGCATCAACAGCCCCATGCTCGGCATGACCGATTTCTCCACAATTCCGTCTTTCTTCGTCGACAAGGCATCCCTGCTCCATGGCACATCCTCGGTCAATGAGTCCGGCGGCGGTCTCGGAGGCGCTGTTTCTCTCGCCACCGCGCCTGAGATGGACAAAGGATTCGGTATCAACTATGTGCAGGGGATAGGATCTTATAAGACATTTGACGAGTTTCTGAAGCTCTCCTACAGCAACCGCCACTGGGCGTTCAATACGAGAGCGGTCTATTCATCCTCCGCCAACGACTATACCTACATAAACCGCGACAAGAAACTCAATATCTACGACGATGACCACAACATAATCGGACAGTACCATCCGAAAGAGAAGAACCGCTCCGGGGCATTCAGGGATTTCCACATCCTTCAGGAAGCTTATTACGACACAAAGAAAGGCGACCGATTCATGCTTAATCTATGGTATACCGCCTCCAACCGCGAGCTCCCGATGCTCTCTACTGATTACGGAGAAGAGCGTGGCATAGACAATCGTCAGCGGGAGAACACTCTCCGGTCTGTGGCCGGATGGCGTCACGCACGTTCCACGTGGAACCTCGACCTCCGTGCCGGATATATCCACACTTGGCTGGGCTACGACTACCGTCGCGAACTGACACACGACGTCTGGTCTACCCTGACCCGGTCACGCTCTCTCGTAAACACCATTTTCGGTAATGCCACCGCGAATTACTATCCCTCCGACCGATGGCTCTTTACAGTCTCTCTTACGGCTAATCACCATGACGTGAAGTCGACCGACAGACAACTCGCTGCAGGCTCAGGCGCGGAAACGGATATCGGATATCACAAGAAACGCCTTGAACTCAGCGGAGCGCTGACAGCCCGCTGGCAACCGATCGACGGCATGGGCCTTTCGGCTACCGTCCGGGAGGAAACCTACGGAGATCGCGCCACTCCTCCTATACCCGCCATATTTGCCGACTGGAAGGCTGTAAACGCATATGCCGGCAAGACCCTACTGGGACTTACACTGAAGGCTTCAGCAAGCCGCAACTACCGGTATCCTTCGCTCAACGACCTGTATTTCATGCCCGGAGGAAATCCTGACCTGCGCGACGAACGGGGCTGGACCTACGACTGTGGTTTCGAATTCGAGGCTTCGCAAAACCGGCTTTTCTCGGCCGGACTCTCGGCCACATGGTTTGACTCCCGCATCGACGACTGGATCATCTGGCTCCCCACTATCAAGGGATTCTTTTCTCCACGCAACGTAAAAAACGTACACGCCTATGGAATCGAGCTTAAGGGTGACGCATCCTATACTCCCCGTACCGACTGGAAATTCGACCTCAACGCATCTTATTCATGGACTCCTTCAATCAACGTAGGGGAAAAGATGAGCGAAGCCGACAAGTCAGTCGGCAAGCAGCTGCCTTACATCCCCCGCCATTCGGCTTCCGCTTCCCTGCGCGTATCATGGCGCAGCTGGGCGATACTATACAAATGGCATTTATATTCAGAGCGATTCACTATGACCAGCAACGCCTCCTCCCTGACCGGTAACCTCCCAGCCTACTCCGTCAGCGGTCTCACACTCGAGAAAACCCTCAGATTCCCCCTCCGGCGCGCAACACAAAGCGCACAAAGCAAAACACTCGACACCCAACTCAAACTCGCCGTCAACAACCTTTTCAACGCTGACTACCTCTCCGTCCTCTCACGCCCCATGCCAGGGACCAACTTTGAGGCGTTTTTATCGCTATCATGGTAATTTTATAAGATTTATAGGACTTATAAGATTTATAAATGTTATAAAGAAAAAACAAAACCTCACAGACATGACCAAAACATACTCACCCCTGCTTCTCCCGCTCCTCGCGGTGATGCTGCTCTCCTGCTCCCCCCACCGCACTCACCCCGACAATCTATCTGACTTCTCGGATTCACTTTACGCTCCTACAGAAGCTTCCGGCTTCTCCATCACCGGCAAGGACGGATCAGAAAGCACACTCCTGACCGTGTCAGATCCCTGGCAGGGGGCTGACAGTGTAGTGTCACGCCTGTTCATAGCCCGCGCCGGTGACGAAGCCCCCCTCGCTTTCGACGGCCAGGTGCTCGACGGGGAGGCCCGACGGATTGTCACGACATCTTCAACCCATGTGGCGATGCTCGACGCTCTCGGTGCCACTGACCGCATAGTCGGCGTCTCCGGCATCGGCTACATCAATAATCCTAAGATACAGAAACGCCGTGACGATATCGCAGATATAGGATATGAAGGGAACTTCGACTATGAGGCACTCCTCGCGTCAGACCCCGACATAGTCCTGCTCTACGGGGTCAACGGAGCAAGCTCCATGGAAGGGAAACTCCGTGAGCTTCAGATTCCATATCTTTACATCGGCGACTACGTCGAGGAGTCTCCTCTCGGCAAAGCGGAATGGATCGTTCCTATAGCCGAGATTATCGGCGAGCGCGAGAACGGAGCGAGGATTTATAACGAGATCGCCTCACGCTACAATGACCTTAAAGGGAAAGTCGCCGACACAGTGATCGAAGCTCCTTCCGTAATGCTCAACGTCCCCTACGGCGACTCCTGGTTCATGCCATCGGCCGAAAGCTACATGGCTCGCCTGATCAATGATGCGGGCGCGGACTACGTCTATAAGAAGAAGACCGGAAGCACATCCATGCCTGTCGATCTCGAGGAAGCCTATACACTCGCCTCACAGGCTGATTTCTGGCTTAATACCGATCGGATGGAGTCATTATCGGACCTGAAGGAAAAATGCCCGAAATTCAAGGATACGCGCGTCTTAAGAAACGGATACGTCTACAACAACACTCTCCGTGCCAACAGCGCCGGAGGCAACGATTTCTTCGAGTCTGCAGTAGTCAACCCCGACATTCTCCTCCGCGATCTCGTCCATATCTTTCATCC
>JAIEBK010000111.1:0-22088 GCA_029070945.1 Muribaculaceae bacterium | reverse complement strand
ATGCGTATAATCTTCCCTGCACTGATCATTCTTACCATAATCCTCTTTTCCCTTGACATAGCCGTAGGCTCCACCTCAATCCCGCTGCCGCAGGTCTGGAGTGCGCTGACCGGCGGCGACTGCCCTCCTGCCGTAGCGCGGATCGTGGTCAATATTCGCCTGATAAAGGCCATTGTGGCGTTGCTCGCCGGAGCTGCGGTGTCAGTATCAGGTCTTCAGATGCAGACCCTCTTCCGAAACCCGTTGGCCGGACCATACGTGCTCGGCATAAGTTCGGGGGCATCTTTGGGTGTTGCCGTTTTCCTTCTCGGAGCGCCGCTTTTCGGTCTATCGCCGGCCTTGTCGTCACTTGGCATCGCAGGCGCAGCATGGATAGGCTCTGCCGTAGTGCTGATGATAGTAGGCGCACTGGCCTCCAGAATCAAGGATATCATGGTGATACTCATACTTGGTATGATGTTTTCTTCCGGAATAAGCGCTGTAGTGCAGATACTTCAGTATCTCAGCCGCGATGAATCGCTGAAAGCCTTCGTGATCTGGACCATGGGATCTCTCGGTGACGTTACCTTCTCCCAACTCTGTATACTCCTGCCTGCTGTAATCGCGGGCCTTCTTCTCGCCGTCATAACCATTAAGCCTCTCAATCTGCTCCTATTCGGTGAGGAATATGCCCGCACTATGGGACTGCGCATAAAGCGTTCCCGCGCACTCCTCTTCCTCTCCACCACCCTCCTCGCCGGCACCGTGACCGCCTTCTGCGGACCGATCGGCTTCATCGGGCTCGCCATGCCTCATGTCACCCGTATGATCTTCCGCACATCCGACCATCGGATCCTCGTTCCGGGAACGTTGCTGTCAGGCGCCGCCATACTTCTGCTTTGCGATATAATATCAAGACTGCTCACGCTCCCCGTCAACTCCATCACCGCACTACTCGGCATCCCCATAGTCATCCTCGTAGTCCTGCGAACCCGTTAGTTTAAATTGTTTAATTAGTTTAGGATGTTTAACTTAAACCCATTAAACCATGATAAACCTTATAAACCTTACCCTCGGCTATAAATCCCGCATACTCCTCGCCGATGCCGAAACCCGGTTCCCGAAAGCCTCCCTGACCTCCCTCATAGGCCGCAACGGCACCGGGAAATCCACGCTCCTCCGCGCCATCGCAGGCTTAAATTCCGGATACACCGGAACCATAAAGCTCGACGGCCGTGATATCAGAACTCTTCATCCCGGCGAGATAGCACGCAGACTCGCGTTCGTGTCCACCCAACGCACGCGTATCCCCTCCATGCGCTGTGTGGATGCAGTGGCTATGGGACGCGCCCCCTACACCAACTGGATCGGGCGCATGCAGAAAGAAGACGAAGAGATAGTGATGCGTTCACTCGCCGACGTAGGAATGGAAGCCTTCGCCCTGCGCACCCTCGACACGATGAGCGACGGCGAATGTCAGCGTGTGATGATAGCCCGCGCTCTCGCGCAGGACACCCCCGTCATACTTCTTGACGAACCCACATCCTTCCTCGACATGCCAAGCCGCTACGACCTGGTCAGGCTGCTTGGGCGTCTCGCACATGAGCAGGGTAAATGCATCCTCTTCTCCACCCATGAACTCGACATAGCTACGGAAATGTGCGACGCGGTGGCCCTTATCGACACACCGCGTCTAATACATCTCCCCGCTCACGAATTCCTCGCCGCAGGCCATCTGTCCCTTATATTCAATACTTAATCTTTTCTGCAACGATATTAAGTATCGCGCCCTCTCTTTTCTCGGCCAGCCGTTCAAGCTCGGAAGCCTCCGCCACAAGTGACTCGGCCGCCTTACGGTCCTTAAGTCCCGCAGCGTTGATCCTGACGTTAAGTCCGGCTCCGCGTACCGCCGCACGTGCGGCCAAAGCTCCCACTCCCGCATCCGTGACGGATGCCGGATTTCCGTCGGCTGCCATATTCTCGACAAGGTCAAACACCTCGTAAGCCTTCTTCATCGTCTTCAGAGGTACCTGCGTGGCGTAGAGCGTAGCGGCTTCGAGGGCTGTCGCGCGTGCCGCCTTCTCATCGTCTGTCTTCTTAGGCATAGCGAACACTGACATGATACGGTTAAATGCTTCAGTATCCTCGTCTACGAGAGCCAACAGTTCATCCATCAGGTGCTGGCCTATCTCAGCCGCATCAGAGAATTCCTCCCAGCGGTCGTCGTATGCAGCCTTATGGGCCGAGAGATTCGCCACCATCGTGCCGAGAGCGGCTCCCAAAGCTCCCATGTATGCCGATATGCTGCCTCCCCCGGGGGCCGGAGACTCGGATGCCGTCTCTTCCGCAAAACCACGCGCCGTAAGGTCGGTCAGTTTCCTTGCCGACTCGTCGGCAATCATGTATTCTATCACTTTCTGTTTCGGATCGAAAGGTGCGAGCTGGTCGAGCCCCATAGATTTTACTGCGATGCGTATGATTTCCTCTTCAGGGATGCCGCAGCTGCGCTGCTGCTTCTTCAGGAAGTGCTTTCCGGCGTCAATGAGTGTACGCTTAGGCACCAGTCCGACGATCTCGGTACCGGTCACGCGCACTCCGCGGGCATCCGCCTTGCGGCATACCTCGTCAAAAGCCTCGTGCAGAGGCACCTGCGCGATATCGGTTATGTTCATCGACACCTGCGCGATACCGTATTCGTCTATATACCATCCTATGGCCTTCGTGCCCTTTAGTGTGCCCGGGATCATTACAGTCTTCCCGTTTTCGTCTTTTATAGGCTTTCCTGTCACTTTTCCGCCCTCGCGCATCGGACGCCCCTTCTCGCGCACATCGAAGGCAATGGCATTGGCCCGGCGCGTTGAGGTCGTGTTTAGGTTGAAGTTGACCGCGATAAGGAAGTCTCGCGCTCCGATAGTGGTCGCTCCGGTCTTCGCCACTTCCGCATCATACGGACGATTGCCGAAATCAGGTCCTTTTTCATCCGAGCCCATCTTGTTGGGGAGAGCCTCATACTCTCCCTCGCGGCACACGGCGAGATTCTTCCGTTCCGGCCGGAAAGCAGCTGCTTCGTAGCAATATGTCGGTATGTTGAGTTCCGTAGCCACACGCTCTGCAAGCTTACGCGCAAGCTCGGCACACTCTTCCAGAGTTATTCCTGCCACCGGAATCAGGGGGCATACATCCGTGGCGCCCATACGCGGATGCGCTCCGTGGTGAGCGGTCATATCGATCACCTCTGCCGCCTTCTTTATTCCACGGAAAGCTGCTTCCGTGACAGCCTCCGGCGATCCTACGAAAGTGACTACCGTACGGTTGGTAGCCTCTCCCGGATCCACGTCAAGAAGACTGATACCCTCGACGCTCTGTATGGCGTCGGTAATTTCCTTTATCTTGGCTTTATCGCGCCCCTCGCTGAAATTAGGCACGCACTCTATAATAGCGTTCTTTTCCATATATGTTAAGTTATCAGTTGTCAGTGGAATTCTAAATTAAAAATTATTTAAAGCGCTCCCGGTCACGTTCCGTCTTCTTCCTGAGTGTCTTCCGGAAAGCATCTGTAAGGTCTACTCCCGTCTGGTTGGCCAGACATGCCACCACCCAGAGCACATCCGCCAGTTCCTCTTCGAGGTTCCGGTCAAGATCGGATGCCTTCGCCACCTGCGGACCGTATTTACGCACGATGACTCTGGCGAGCTCACCGACCTCCTCGGTGAGTATCGCCATGTTTGCCAAAGGAGGGAAGTATCCCTTCCCTATATCCCTGATCCATCGGTCAACTTCCCCCTGCATGGATGCTACCGTAAGTTCATCCTCCATTCTAAATTCCAGGTTCTAAATTATTTGAAGTAGCCGCAGCTCATCCCGTATCTCATTGCCGCTCAAAGTGCGTCTTCTCGATATGATACGGGCGAACTCGTCGATGGCCGGATGAAGGCGAGGATTGGCGAATATACGGCGCGAATAGCTCAGCGTCCGGTTGAAGAGAGCGTCAATCTCATCATCCTCCAGTCCGCAGCTGTCGCGGCCTTCACGCAGTATCTCCTCATGGAGCGCGCCAAGCACGTCTACCGGCACATCCCGATGCATACGCACCATCGAGCGCGACATGACGTTGCTTATAACCATCGACGCCGTAATATGGAAGTTATGCACCAGATTGTCCCAGGTGCTTTTAGGGGATATCGACGGACTTCCGGAAAAATAATATTCATTGGAGAATTCCACCATCGTGTCGTCATCCCCGTCAAGGCTCACCTCAGCGATGCGGTCGAAAGCGTCAAGCGCGGCCAGGGAGATGGCCATGCCGGCCAGTCCGTATGCGCGGTCATCCTCGTTGGAATACTCGAGTGTGAGTGATTCCTTTTCCTTATCTTTCTCTTTATGCTTCATATGTCTGATTTCGTTTTATAATCCTAACAATCGATCCCCCCTCTAAGTTTCCGATCTGTTCCAATCCGCCCCATCCCGTCTGGCAAGTACGCACACCCCGTGCATCCAAAATATTTCAAATTCTAAATTCTCAATTAAAACACAATCTGCACTCCCCCCATGACGTTGAATCCCTCCATCGGCAGTCCCGGCAGGAATTCCTCATGCCTGTTAAGTAGATTGTCGAGTTCTATTCCTACCGAGATCCTGTCCGTGACGCGGTAATCGGCCGAAAGGTCAAGGCGGCTCATATTCCCCGGCAGAAGCCACCGCTTTGCCCTAAGCCGATAATCGAGCCTGAGCGAAAGTTTGTCTATAGGTGAGGACTCCGCCGAGACGTCGGCGGTAAACTCCGGACGGTCGAAACCGTTCAGTATTCCCTTTGAGCCATCTTGCGGCTGCCAGCTTGCCTTTCCCTTTATAGCAACATAGCGGCAGAACTCATATCCGGCATTGACCGCCACACTGAAGCCGCGGATCCGCCCTTTCTCCGGATATTTACCGAAATATTTTAAATCTTTATTGATCATCGCCTGAAACAACCCTCCGAAAGTCTCGTCAAGAGTGGTGTTCCATGTCCCTCCAATGCCTGCGGTCCAACGACCACCCGGATTCAGCTGCAGGGAGAGGTTTACATCCAGAGGAGAGTAAGCGGCCTCGTAGCACCCCTCATCCGGATCGGAGTAATAGTCCATCGTATGCCGCCAGGCGAGAGTCCGTAGATGCGTGCCACCTCCGACCGTCGCTGATAAGGCGGCAAGACCCTTCCTTGCGGAAAATCTGACATCGGGAGCTATCCTGAAACGTGTCTTTCTGTAATTGTCCACCACGGCAGCATTGACTCCAAGTCTGAGGGTGTAGTTCTTATCTGAAATGGTGTATGCAGGAGTAATTTCCACACGGTTGACATTATAATAAAGGGAATTGTAGACTCCGGAATAGCGAATCCCCGCTCCTATTCGCCCGCTGTTGCCGGCTACGTTTCCTAAGCCGTAATTCACATCTCCCTTTATGTTCAGGACAGTCTCACGCGAGCCCGGCAACCGAATGATCATGGATTCTGTTACGGGACCGAGTATGTATGCGTACTTATAGCCGAAATATCTTACATCGGCTTCCGCGCTGTAGGCGAGTTTTCCGTAACTTTCGCCAGCCCAGCCGACACGGGCGTAGACGTCATTTATGTTCTGCGTGGGAGCCTTGATGAGTCCGTCTTCAGTCATACCGCGGTCTGTTCCGTAATAGTTGAAACTTCCGAAGTGATACCGGATTGCGCCGGAGAGCGTACCGGTTCCGGAAAACCGATGGGATGCATCGGCTCCGATGGTCTCGTCATAGCGGAAACGTTTGTCGGCACCCGGCTTTCCTGTCGCCTTGTCTTCCTTCCAGGCATGCCAGAGGCTTGTGGAGTTATGCTGCAGATAGACGTTGAGGCGTGTATCCTCGGTGCGTATTGCTGAAAATCCGGCTGATAGCGACGAGTTGAGCCAGCTCCCTGAGCGGAGGTCGACATATCCGCGCGAAGAGTCGTAGGCCTTCGTGGCCCGCCATCCTGTAGCCGGCATGCTGAGTGCATCCGGAGCGAAAGATGCCGCTACCCCCTTACGGTCGTAGGTCATTGGAGATTCGGGAGCGGTCAGGACCATGGCAGCCGGAAAGAGGGCGAGTCTGTCGGCCGGAATGATATCGGGAGTATACCGGCCCTCTACCGTCACAGACTCCGTGATGCTTTGCGCCGGGGCCATACACGGAATCGCCGTCAGGGCCGCAAGCGCTATATAATTTCTTAAAATACTCATTTTCTTCATAAACCTTATAATGAAGTTTTTAAACTTCAATCTCATACTCCCTCGACTTTCACTCGTTAAAGTCGAATCACTTAGAATATTCCCTGATCTTGGCGGCAATTGCCTCCGCTATGTCGGCCTCGTCGCCGGGATAGTTGTCTCGTAAGCTCCTGAGGTATTCCACCGCAAGGTAGTCGTTGCCGTCGGCATGATAGGCGTCGGCAAGCGATATGAAGCCTCGGGCCAGCCAGTAGGCATGCACCGATCCTGCATCCGTAAACGCTTCGAGAATGGAAAGAGCGTTCTTGATGTCACCGTGTTCCAGATACCAGTCGCCCAGTTCCACGGCCGCCTTTGCTCCCGATATCGAGTTGGGTGATGCCGCAAGTTTCTTCAGAGCCTCCTCCCCGGCGCTTCTGCGGTCGCTGTGGAGGAGACCGGAGGCCTCATAAAAACGGGCCTCTTCGGCATTCTCTGCCGACACACCGCCGAGAGAGAGAAGCCGACGCGCATATTCGGTGCGCTGGCGGGCGTCGGATGTATTGCGCATCACTCCGGCTAAAGCCTCCGGGGCGAATTCTGCGCCGCCACGCTGTTCAAGAGCGAGATATGCGTCAAGTGCCTTGCCGTGATCTCCTGTATGTTCGAGGATGTCAGCCTTCATGAATAGTGCTGCAGGCACCTGCTGGGAGTCTCCACGCTTTGAGAGAAGGCTCTCAAGATAAATGAGGGTCTTGGATGAGTCTCCCTCGCTGTCGGCAGCCTCCGCGAGATCCATGAGAGCATTCGAGAGATAGCGTCCGTCGGGAAAATCATTGATATATTGCTCAAGCCGGGCCGTATTGGACTGGTCGGCGGCATACGCCGTCTCAGCCGCCTCAAAGGTGATGGCATCCATCTCGTCCGGGTCTATTTTGGGAGCCCCTTCGATTCCGGCAAGGAATCGTGAATATTCGATCAGGCTACCGTCTGATGCGCATATGCGGCGCATGTCATCGTTGGCTATCAAAGCCTCCTCGCTTGTGGGCCAGCTACGTATGATCTCCATATAGCTATCCTTGGCCTTATCCGTCTGTCCCTGTTTAAGATAAGCGAGGGCAAGAGAGAGCGAGCCGGAGCGGCTCTTGTTGTCTTTGGGATATTCACGTGTAAGACGCTCGAAATAAGGGGCGGCCTTCTCCGGCATATCGAGTGCGGCCATTGTCTTTCCGGCCTCCAACAGCACCTCCGAGGTCCATTTTGACTCCGGTTTCTCCTTTAGGAAAGCGTTAAGTTTCTTCATTTTGGAGTCGGTGCCTTCTGTCACTCCGGCCACTACAGCATGGCGGAACGCCGCATAGTCGGCATCTCCCGCACCCTCGCGCGATGCGCGGAGATACTTGGTGGCGGATTTCTGATAGTCGCCGAGATACAGGAGACAGTCGGCGTCGCGCAGCAGTGCGTCAGCCTTCATGGCCGCCGGAGCCGTACCGCTCTCGGCCACATTGGCGAAGTTCTTCTGGGCCTCCTTCCAGTCTTGCATCTTGAACTGCGAATAAGCGAGTCCGTAGCGGGCTGAGATACGGTTGCCGGGCGTGAGGTCACCTCTCAGAGCGGCGGAGTAAGCCGCGGCCGCCGCTTTATAATCACCGGAGCCATAGAGGGCTTCGCCGAGCCATAGACGAGATTCGTCAGCCAGTTTGGCATCGGTGCTCCTCATGTCAGCAGCCTCCTTCAGATGATCTGCCGCCGACCGGAGCGAACCCGATGAGATCTCGCTCGTACCTAATTTATACAGTATCTTCTGCTTGCTTGCAAGTGTGGCTTTTGACGGATGCCTTACTTTATTGATGGAGTGAAGGGCCTTGTGATAGTCATGCTCATAGAAATAGGCTGCCGCGAGACTTTCCTGTATCTCCGAAGCATAGCGGGAATCCGGATAATTCTCTAAGAATGACTCCAGCATCGATATAGTACTTGCAAAAGGAGCGTTGCCACCTTTCGTAAGCGCCACTATATGGTTGTAGGATGCAGTCTCGGCCACATTTTTGTCAAACGCCATGTTGGCAGCCTTGGCGAAGGCCATAGCTGCTGCGTTCATATCCCCTTTCTGCTCCGCTATCTGGCCGAGATAAAGATATGCCCCCTGCGCTATGACGTTGTTAAGATCCGTAAGCTCGCGCAGATTCCTTTCGGCGTCGGCAAGATCCCCGTCAGCATACTGTATGGCACCGAGAGCATAGAGGGCATCGTCGTTGGGCGATTCCACCGCAGCCGCGAATTCCTCGAGATGCGGTCTGGCATTCGCATAGTCACCCTTCTTGAAATAACTTAGGCCCATGATGCGGTGTAGCTCCGGAAGCAATTCTTCCACAGGATTCTTCGCCATGATGGTGGAAGAGTGGTCTATCACGTCGTCATAATGACCGCGAATGTATTCGATCTGCGCCATATAGTAGAGGGGTTCTATCCCGTCAGACACATATTCTTTCTGCGCTCGCGCGAGATTCGGCAGCGCAGCGATAGACGATGCAGCCGTTTTAGAAGTGCTTCGACGCCCTCTTGATGCGGGTTTCGACTCATTTCCGGATGTCTGTTTATCTTTAGGTGTCACCCGGCTATCGTCCTGTTCTGAAGACTGAAGACCGAAGACTGAAGACTGAGCGACATCCTTCATCATCCTGTAGGCCGTATCGTAATCCCTGTTCAGATAATGGATATAGGCGGTATAATAGTTGGCGGCACGTGTATATTCCGGATCCTTCGCTATGGATGCGAACAGGGGCGCCGCATTTTCAGGTATGCCACATTTCAGGTATGCAAAAGCCTTACGGTAGCTGTAGAGACTCCTTTGTCCGTGACCCAGACGTGCGATATCCACCTTCGCATACCAATCCATAGCCTCATGCCAGTCCGCATGATACCAATACCAGTCGCCTAATGTCAGCAGAGCCTGGGTAGATTTACCGGAGGTCGGATATTCTGTAGCCAGACGGATCAGTACCGCGACACAGGCGGCATCGCCACGCTCGAAGAGCGCAAGACCCTCGGCGGCGAGCCATTCAACCTTCTGATCAGGCGAAAGGAAATCGAAATCATCGGCACTTGCCGCAGTCTGGTCGGCGGCACCGAGCGGATTGCCTGTAGAAAGCATCCGCGAGGCACGGTATATATACCCGGGCGCCAATGGATCGGCGGAGTTTGCCGGTCCAACACCCTGAGCCATCGCTGTCCCCGCAGCCATGAGGCCGGCCGCACAAGCCACAGCCATTTTTGAAGACCGAAGACTAAAAACTGAAAACCTAAATAATTTCATCTGCGTCTATTTTCCCACAAATATAGCGCATTAATCCGAAACCACAAAATTTCCCCCTCTTTTTTCCCGAATTAAAAAATATAGCCAACTTCTTGACATCGCCGACAGAGTCGAATCCATCGCTTCAGTGACAACGATGAAAACCGTATCTCCGAGTAAGCCCCATACGACTTACATCCAAATTCTTATTTTTCTTCACTTATTGTTGCGTATTACAAAAATTATATATAATTTTGCAATTGCAGATCTTTTCAGAAGCCTCGATTGAGGGATGAGGGAGGGTCGGCGGACATATTTTAATAGCGTTTATCAGACGCTCAATCTTGACTCATCGAAATCTGGTAAATTTCAATCTCGGTCAGGAAATGAGACAACGATAGATGCCAATGCGGATTGTATATGCACTTCTTATGGCTGCGCGTGAGCGTTATGTCTTAGAGTTGTTATACACGTTCTGCGTGAGGCTTCTGCGTTGTCCGTTCTACCGAGATGGGCATTACCAGAGCCTCGATGAGTAGAATGGGCAACAGGTACAGGCTCTCACGCTTTTTTATTTATAACTAATGCCGACTTTGTGAGCCAGAAGGCAGTTATTATATCATGAGAAAAAAGACTTTATTGTTAATTGTAACAGCAATTCTGTCATGCTGTGTATGTATTTCTTCATGCAAGAAGGATGAACCTAAGCATGACATACTTGAAGTAAATCCCACTTCTGTTACTTTGAATCCATCACTCAACGCAACCGGCTCAATCAACATCACCTGTAATGGTCAATGGAACATAACCGCAAAGCCCGAATGGATTAATGTTTCCTCTATTTCGGGAACAGAGAACTCTGTGGTTACAATTACAACTTTAACAGAAAATGAGTCAACGTCATCACGTTCAGCAGACCTCGAAGTCAAATGTGGCTCAAAATCAGCGAAAGTACAAATAATCCAATCTGGGAAAGAACTTGAAATACTTGAACTGAACCCTACATCGATATCGTTAGTTTCCAGTGCCAATTCCACAGCACAAATCGATATAAAATGTAACGGAGCATGGTCAATTGTTTCGAAGCCAGAATGGATTAATGTATCATCAAATTCTGGCAAAGGCGCTACTTCATTAATTATCACCGCCATAACAGAAAATGATTCAGCAACACCACGTTCTGGTGAACTTAAAATAATCTCTGGCTCTACATCCGCCACATTGCTCATTTCTCAATTAGCCAGTCTTGAATCCGGGTGTGAGGTAATAATTTCCGACGAAGTTATATTGAACACCAGCGCGACATTCCGTGTGAATTTTGGATCAAAAGCAAGTTACTTCTTTGCAGGTTATTTCCCGGCTTCCAGTGCAGGATGGTCTGATAATAAGATCGTAGAGGAATTAGAAAATTCAGCAACCCCAATGAACGTAGAAAATGATACGGATCTTACGGCAGATGAATTAGATGAGTCAACAACATATATTCAATGTTTTGTCGCATATAATGAAAAAGGCAAGCGTGGAGAGGTCATAAGAAGGACCTTCAAGACGCCGAGTTCAAAAGATGCTCCAATGGCTTATATTTCGGATGTTAGCTACTCTTCTACAAAATGGTATTGGTCAACAAAAATCGGTGCAACCGCTCAGGAATACTATATGCTTGTGTATGGTGGGGACACCGCTTTTCTTTATGGTAATTTCCTTGCCCCTTCTGATATTGCTATGATATTCAAGGATAAAGTTAAAAATTTAACATCTTATGTAAATAGCCAAGATTGGAATGTGGATCGCGAAGCAGAAGAAATGGATCTCCTAATCTGCACATGGGCACAAAGAGATAAAAAATGGAGTGCAGTATTGAATATGTTTTATGGCTCTGTCAATGAAGAATCATCAGCTTATATCAAGAAAAAACTCTCTACCGTACCTTTAAAGATAAAGAAAAATCAATCCAACGGAATGTGTACTCCACATTATCTGGAACAACGAGAAGCATTTAACAAACATTTCAGAATAATTAAAAAATAGGATAATCTCCTCTGTTAATATAGAACACAAGTGGATAAGAAACACGCGAAATGGTTAGCATTATCCACTTGTGTCATAGATTTTAAATTCTGCCTAATGAAAAAATATATTTGGATAATACTCGCTTCTATCTTTTCATATTCAAATTACATGTTATCAATGCCAGCTTATCCAAAACAAATTTTTATAGTCGGTAAGTGGGACAATATAATTAATCTAACCTTAAAAGGTGATGAAAATAATAAATATGCAATTGAAAACATATCTGGTTTCACTGCTGTTTTAGATTCAATGGATTGCTGGCGATATCTCATACTTGGGAAGTCTGGAATTCCAGAAATATCGGACTTTAAGGTTTCGGAATCAAAGGTAGAAGATTTAACAAAATTATTAGGTGATACGCCTAAAGGTCTTATCCCATTCAGATCTCAAGTAAGGAGAACTCATCGTGATGACCATAATGTGTCATACATAAGCAAGAATAATGGTAAAGTAGTTGGAGAAAGAAAAGCTCTGATTATACTCGCTGAATTTCCTGATAGGAAATTCTGTTGCCAACCACAGGACTTTGATTTGCTTTTCAACATGCCAAATTATTCCCTTAATAATGCGACTGGAAGCGTAACAGACTATTTTAACGAAGTTTCGGATGGACAGTTAAATTTAAATTCAACCATAATCGGACCATTCACGACTCAAAGAAATATGTCTTATTACGGAAAAAACTCTAATGCTGGAGGAGGCGATGCTAACCCATTCATTCTTTTTCAAGAGGCCTTAAGCTATGCGAAATCAAAAGTAAATCTAGAAGACTACGATTGCGATGAAGATGGATTTGTCGACAACATTCATATTATTTATGCCGGTTATGGAGAGGAAGCAGGAGCCTCTGCCAATACTATATGGGCGCATGAATGTACATTTACACCTATTCATATAAGTTCTGACTTAAAAATTGACAGATACTCATGTTCCCCCGAACTACGAGATAACAATGGAAGTACAATAACTACCATAGGGCCTCCGTGTCACGAGATATGCCATGCTTTAGGAGCAATGGATTTTTATGATACAGACTATTCTCAGAGAGGAGAATACCAAGGTACATCTGTCTGGGACATAATGGCATCCGGTAGCTGGAATAATGGTGGCGCTACTCCCGCTTGGCCCAATCCTTATGTACGGGCCTATAACTTTGGATGGTCTGAACCTGAATTACTAAGTAGTAATGGCACATATGATTTTGGTGATACTTCCA
Source organism: Muribaculaceae bacterium (assembly GCA_029070945.1). Taxonomy (GTDB): domain Bacteria; phylum Bacteroidota; class Bacteroidia; order Bacteroidales; family Muribaculaceae; genus Lepagella. The sequence continues at coordinate 9,334 of JAIEBK010000111.1, read as the reverse complement.
AAAAGAAAATATATAGATTTAATACGACCGAAGATAACGATTTCTTTCTTATGGAATATCGAGATGGTAAATACTTTTCCTCTTCAGAACCAGGAAGTGGTATTTTGATATTTCATATAGGACCAGATATAGAAAAATATTCTCAGACCAATAGCATTAACGCAACTTTTCCGCAACAATGCTATCCGGTATGTGCATCTTCACCTTATCCTATGCCAACTTCAAATCCATTATCTTACGGCAATATACAATCCTCCTCATGTCTATTTTCAGATTTAAATGGATATACCGTTTTCAATAAATCAACAATACCCGGTGCTTTTAGTTTTTCTGGAAAAGAATCTACATTTTCTATATCCGATATTTATGAAGATGGCGATAATATGGTTTTCTCATTTTCTTTGTTATCTGAAGAAGATAACAACAATAATAATAGGGTATTATGGAGAGAATCCTTTAATAATCCTAATGTCTTAGATGATTGGGTACAAAATGATATTGTCGGTCATGCAATATGGAATAGATATAATAACTTGAGTGAATCGTCTATTAAAAACTATATTTCGTTACGAGCTTGCGAGGGGGCTTTTAATCCTCATGAACTTAAAACTCAACTTATTTCTCCTGAGATTTCTTTCAGGAAATCATCTCAGTTTCATTATGATAAGCTATGCCTTCATCCCATGAAGATGATCTTTTCTGTAAAAATTCGTAATTTATCACAAAATGCCTCATCTTGGAGATTCTCTTTTAACAATAGTAATGATGTCGTAACAGATTTTGAGATTGAACAAAATCCCGATAAGGACTGGTTTCAGATAACGAAAGAGTTTTTAATTGACGTTGAAGAAATAGAATCCCTTAAACTTATCATAGAAACTAAAATGGAGATAGGATCTGGCAGTAGAATTGAATTAGGTGATCTTGAACTCCTTTTACAGGATTCTTCTACAGGAATTCCTATTACAATTAGAGATTTTTCTTCCGATGACAATTATGAAATATTTGATATGTCTGGTCAAAAGATTCGCAAATCCACTACAGATAATCTACAAAAAGGTATTTATATAATCCGCTCTCTGACCGGGACTAAAAAAGTATTCATTGGATACGATTCTACCGATTGGATATTATGAGAATACAACAATAAATCTACGATTCTCTATAATAAAAGTTGTTAAGCTTCTTGCTGTTTTTTATAATTCGTAAATATATTTAAACAACTTCAATATCTGTTTATGAAAAAACAACTTAATAAAATTACAAAGGTAATATTGTGTGTATTTATTGCAGTATTCACCTTATCTTCATGTAGTAAAGAAGAGGAATTAGACTCTTCAATTGTAGGCACATGGTCATGTTCCAATCGTTACTACGGAGGGACTGATACTTATGTCTTCAAAAAGAATGGCACTTATAGCTGGTTTTATGAAGGTAAGGCGGATTGGTTCAATGATGAGAATGGAACATACACTTATAACGGTACAATCTTGACCGTCACAAAGTCTTCTGGATATACTTCAATGTATATGGTGATCGGAATATCAAAGTCTTCATTAGTGCTTATGGATGACGAAGGCGACAAATACACCTATTATCGAAAATAAATTAAAAACATCTTGCTTTCAGTTTAATATTAAGCTGTGCCATCATATAATAACCTTTTGTCAAAACAATTTGACGAGATTCAGATTATCTACATTGCAAAACTGATACTGTCATGAAAAGAATAAAAATAATAACTTCATATCTGATTTCCCTTTGGGTAGGATTCTTTGGATATGGGTGTTCCTCTGAACCCAATGAACCATCCTTCGATTATCCAGATGACAATTCTGGCTTTATAGAATATGCGACTCTTTTCAGCGAAGAAAAAGCACATTATGATAAGCTTATAGGATTACTGGATGATTACGAAAAGCCTATGAGAATAAATTACAGACCTTCGATCCAAGTAAGAGTCAATTCCAGGTTTTATCAGGTAGGAAGATATCGTATAAATTCATATTAAAGTGTGTAATTGGGTTAATTTTTTTATCCATAGATATTTTTATAATCCTATGAAACAACTGTTTATAGTAGTTATTATTGTATCTTTTGCAAGTCTTCAGAGCTTCGCTCTTGACCACGTCATCTTGCGGAATGGTCAGGAATTCGATGTCAAGCTACACCAGATCACAAATGAAAATATAGTTTACAGTCTAAACGGGAATAAAGCCGTCGCAAGGGAGACTATTCCATCCAAAGATGTTTATATGATTTATATCGAGAAGCAAGGGAATGTATATCTGACCCAAGATGGAAAGAGAATTACCGGAGAAACAAATCGTGTTGATCCCCAGAAATTTGATGTAATATATCTTGTAAAAGGCGGCGAAATAGCGGCAAAATCAATAACTTTGAACGAAGACTTAATAAAATATTCTCCGGCAAAGAAAGGAGGCATATTGACAAGCCTTCTTGGATCTTCTGAAATTGGAGGAACTCAGACTTTACAGAATCAGGATGTATTCATGATTCGCTATAAATCCGGAATGACCGATATCATTACACCCATTGACAAAATAAGTGAAGTTGTAGAGGAAGTTAAAGACGAGGTGCCGGCAACTCCTCAATACGTTGTTCTATTCCATGCCGTCACCAAAGGTCAGAATCTAAAGACTATAGCTGAAAAATATAATGTCACCGTCACACAGATAATTGAATGGAATGACCTTCCCCAAAGAATCAAACCTACGGCTCCTCTTACTGTAGGTATGCAACTTATGATCTACCAACCTAAACAGGACTAAAATGAAAATCACGATAACATACTTTATACTCTCCCTCTCCCTCCTTCTTCTAACCGGGTGTGGGGATGCAGGGGGTAACATGGCGAGACTGCAAACAGAAAGAGACTCTTTAATAACAGTAAACGAGAGGCAGAAAGAGAGACTTAATAACTATGACCAGGCAGTCATTCTTCTTAATTCCACCCTTGACTCAATCGCACAAGAGGAGAAAATGATATTTGTGAATGCCGGCAATGTTGAGGGACCTATCACAAAAGATATAGTAAGGCTGAATCTGGAACGTTTTGAATCAATCTTAAACCACCAGAAAGAACGCATAAATCAGCTTGAACTTAAAATTAAGGCTCGTAATGATTCGTCGGATAAGTCCCTAAGTCTGATTGCCCATCTTCAGGACCAGATAAAATTAAAAGATACACAGATATTACAGCTGAGGAAGGAAATAGAGAAAAAGAACGTGGACATAACCCGTCTACAGGAACAAGTGGAATCCCAGCAATACACTATCGACAGCCAGACAGTCAAGATTGACGAGCTTAACAAGAGGACACAAAGACAGAACGAAGCGTTGGCTCGTCAGGATGCCATTCTCAACAATGGTTATGTGCTCCTTGGCACGAAGGCTGATCTTCAACGTAAAGGAATCTTGAAAAAAGGTAAGCTTGTTTCCGAATCAATGCTTGACCGCAGTAAGTTTAAACAAGTTGACATGCGCCACTGGAAAGAAGTTACCTTTACGGCAAAAAAGCCAAGGATACTATCCAATATGCCGGTTTCATCATATCAACTGACCACTGACGGGCAGGGCAGTTTCACTCTAAATATCATAAATCCATCCGATTTCTGGAAAATAACTTCCTATCTGATTATCCAAACTGAATAACATATGAGACATATCACTCTTATATCATGCCTGATTACTCTTTCTGCACTTGCCGGCCCTCATACCCTTCAGCGTGGCGAGTCTTTTGAAGATATCGCACGCCTGTATAATGTACCGCTGGACAGCCTTAAGAAATGTAATCCAGACATTGAGGAATATGTCGGCTATACGATTGATATTCCCATCGATAATCATTTTTATGATTTAGGAGAAAGCGACCTATTCAGAAAACTTAAATACAATGGCGGGAGTCAAAAGGAAAAGGGAATCAAGAAATATAAGGCTGCTTTTGAAAAGCAAACCAACCTGTATAAAGTATCTCCGGATAAGAAGGAAAAATTCCAACGCGAGATTCAAAAGGAGTATGAAGAAGCTGTGGAGTGTGGAAATTTAGATGCATTATATCAGTTAGGGAGACGCTATGTACACGGAACATTCTACTCACACAACCATATTCCAGACTTCCGGCTTGAGATCAACCAAAACATAGAGGAATTCAGCAGAGGCATAGAATACATGCAGATTGCCGGGTTGCTTTCCGGCAATGCAAAAGCCTATATAGACATGGCAGTGGCATGCGGACATGAGAATTCTCCCATCAGAAACCCATATCTATGCGTCAGCATGCTGGAAGTATTTGCCGATTCGAAGGATTGGCCTGTCAGGAAACTTATATGCTATATGTATGAAAACGGTTATGGCATCAAAAAGAACCTAATGCAGGCCTACGTCTATTGTTCCGACACTGAATTGGTCGGAAGCAACGGACATTCGTCTAAACGAGAGAAGCTCCTTAAGCAGATAGATGAACTTCCTAAAAGCCAGGAGAATTCATTTTACGGAAATGATTTGGATCCCTCCACAATGATGGCTTTAGGGTTGTCTTTCTATAATGATGACAAAGTGTCTCCCCAAGGAATATACTGGATTCACAAAGCAGCCCTAAAGAATGATGCCGACGCCAACTGGACATTGGCCGGAATACTTAAAAACGGCAACTATATCCCTGGTTCTGTCGGATCCCAATATGACATAAACCGTCAGGTCATGACATTTGTGGAGAATGCTGCTAATTTTGGGAATAAGGATGCAACCGAATATCTTATAGCCTACAAAGAGCAGGAAGCGGAAAAAGAGAGACAGCGACGTATAATTGCAGAGAAGGATCGGCAGCGTGAAGCAGAAAAGAAGGCCAGGCGTCAGCAGATGTGGGCAAACATAGCCGGTGCAGTTCTTCAGTCTGCCGCACAGGCTGTCGGCCAGATAGAATATGCAAAGCAAATGAGCCGCACAGGTACTTCGTCATTTTCCAATAATCCTTCAATCAATGGTTTATCAGAAAACCAATGGTTGGCAAAAAATAGGCTGGCAATGGAGCAGATATTACAATATACAGTCAACAAATCGATTGCCGACTGGAATGGCACTCCAATGGTACCTACAGATATGAGTGCGGTAAATTTTGGTACAGATATGAGCCCCGGCAGTCCATTATGGTCTTGGAATATGCAACAACGAATAAATACCATAAGTACTCGGAGTGCTCGGATGCAATGTGAAACGCTTGCTTTCTATCGGCGACAAACCGATATGATTGAGCAGCAATTCAGAGAGAATCCATATCAACCCATCGCAGGCTATGTAAACAGTGATGGTTATTGGATTTCCGCAGATATGGTGGGAAATCCAGTTCCTGATTCCGACAATAGCGGTACAGGCCATAATGGTCATGAAGCTATCAAGGGAAAGAACAGTGCATATTTCAAGGAAAGATATGGTAATAAGGACTGCCACAGTTGTCACGGCTCCGGACGTTGTACAACATGCAATGGAACCGGGTATGTATCAAACAATTTAACCTCAGGCTCAAGTGAATGTCCAAACTGTTTTCTGGAAAATATGCGACGCTCCGGCAAATGCCGTACATGCCAGGGGCGAGGAACTGTATACGGATTAAAATAACAATATTAAACTTTTTTTGACATGAAAACTATTACACAAAAACTGATTGCAGTCTTGCTTGCTATAATAATGGGTATCAGCATGACTGTAGCCCAGACAAGAACGGTAAAGCATAACGTAGAAAGAGGTGAGACACTGGCATCAATCGCAAAGCGTTATGGAACGACCAATGAAAAAATCATTGAGCTTAATCCGGATGCATCTCAGTTCATCTACGTCGGTATGGAACTCACCATACCGGTTACAGAGGCTGCCACACCTAAACAAGGCCAACTGACTGAAAACAACAACTCTGATTATTTATCGATTCCTGTAAATAATAATTCAGCACAAACCACTTCATATTCCAGCGAAGACCCTGATAAAAAACCGGGATTCGGTTTTGGAATGGAAATAAGTTTAGGATTTCCTCCGCACGATTCAGGCAGCTTTAACACTTATGATATTTCCTGTTTCATGCCATATTGGATAAAGGAACAAAACAAAGGACTATTTGCTTCTGCAGGTATAGGCTATTCGAGTGCATTTGGGTCCGATCACTTTGGATCAGGAAGAGAATTATATTCGGGGTCTTCTTCCATATCGTTGATCACCATACCTTTAAAGGTCGGTTTTGCCATAGGAGGAAATGATAAATTCGCCATCGTGCCGTATGCCGGCTTCAATTTGGGCATTACCGTAAAAGGCGAGAATAAAATAAAGCATGGTGGATCTGAAACAAAATATAAGATCAAAGCCGGTAAATTCGCTCCCGATTTCAGATTAGGAGCCGACCTTCGGTTATGGATATTTAATGTCGGCGGCTACTTTGCGATTCCGATATCTGACGATAGTAAGGCTGTCTTTGGTGATAGTGGCTATTTTGCTGTCGCCATCGGATTCGGATTGTAAGGCCATTTGTTTTTCATAATTATGAAAAAACACGTGGCAAATATATTACAATAAAAATAGGGATTTACATTAAATATTTTGACTACATGAAAAGTAAAATTAAATTCTCGGCATTTAGGACTATAACAATAGCCATGCTGATGACATTCTTTTTCGTTGCTTGTAACGATGAGGATGAACCTAAAGAGGAGAAACTCGGAATCGTGGGGAAATGGGAATGTAAATTAGATGCCTATGGTGATCCATGGGACGAGCCATTGATCATGTTTTTCGATTCTGACGGAACTGGGTATCAGTGGTTTCCTTCCGAAGGGCCATTTTCAGACAGAATGGAATTCAGCTATGTTGTAACATCATCCAAATTAAAGGTCAAGGATCAATATGGAACCTACGAACTGAAATACGAAATTTCTTCAAATGGCAAGACCCTAATTATCTATGGTTTGGACGATAACGATATGGAGGAACTCTGGTTTACTCGGTTAAGTTAAAATAACAAGAATCTGCTTTAAGCTCTTATTATTCTTTAATTCAAAATTAACTGTTTATGAAAAAGAAATGTTTCTTTAGCATGTTGGCTATGGCGCTGACAATCATCTTCTCGTCATTGCTACTAACTGCCTGCAATGATGAAAAAGAGCCTGACGTTCCTTCCGGACGTGACGAACTCTCAAACACATCCTGGAAACTTGTATCCATCTCAGGATGGGGTGCCAGTGATTCCGCTGATTGGAAAGGAGAAATATTCGCCTTTGGCCCTGATGGTTCGGTAACTGAAGAATATGCCGGAGGTGGTTCTGAAAAAGGCACCTACACGCTTACCGACGGAAAAATCAAATTCGACGGTATTAATGGCTGGACTAATACATGGGGGTCTAATTTCTCCTATGTGATTTCCGGAGACACTATGGTTCTAACGGATAATCTTGGGAGTATGGGCTCGACTTTCAACTTCACCAAACTTTAAAATCTAAGTCCAGAGGAATACATTAAATGTATTCCTCTGGACTTAGATATATTAATTCAACTATTAAAAGCAAGTAAGAATGAATAAATACATGCTTGTATTGATGTCAGTGATAATTATAACCTGTTCAAACATGGCATCAGCTTACGACTTTATTGTAGATGGGATTTGCTATAATATACTATCACAATCTGACCTTACTTGCAAGGTTACTTCAAATCCTAACCATTATGAAGGAAGCATTGAAATTCCTGATATGTTGATTATGGGAAATATACATATAAAGTAATTGTAATCGGAGATCAAGCCTTTAATGAAAGAAATTCTAAATAAAATCACTAATTAACAATGAGTTTAAGAACTAAAAATGGGATCCACTATCTCTTAATATGTTTAATTTGCAATATATTGCTAATATCATGTGGCAATAGCGAGGATGAAGAAACCATCATAAACAACATAATTGGATCATGGTACGGCACTAGAACTTACTATAATCCTGCATCAGGCACTAAATACCAGTACCTCAATATTACTTTTGAGAGCAACGGCATGGGCAATTTGGAATATACAGCACCTTCGTCGCATTCATACGCTAAGTTCAATTACAAGATATCGGGAAATAAGATTTTATGTAATGGATACTATGCTACGGATGCCTACGAAATGGATTCGGCCGAAAAATTTGAAATGACATTAAACATTGAGGGAGACCGTTTGATACCACTTGACCGATACTCCTATTTTATTCTTACAAAGGATGACTCAGTTATGACCGATAGCAATGGGAATGAAGTCATAGATGACAGCAGTATGCTAAACAATGTTTGGGTTCGTACAGATGGATACTCTGTGTGTGTAATTGAGAATGAGAAATGTACGGAATATACTCTTTTAAAGCAATATGGAAAGATCTACAGCAGTAAAACCATATATGATATACACTATGATGTGGCAAGAAAAATTATTCGCTTCGGGACTACTGAATATGACATTGTTATTCTTAATTCCTCGACTTTGGAAATTAAAAACAATAAGAATCATTTTATTTTCACATTAGGCAGTTCCAAAGATATTCCTTCTGCTGGAGAGTCTGGGGATGACGATGATGTAAAAGCCCTACTTGTCTCTGCGAGGTTTGGATGGAAAACGAATGAAAATATCACGCGGCTGTTCAATTTCATAAAAGATGGAAGAGCTATATATATGGAAGGAAGTGAACGTTCATTAGGATCGATAGGAAGGATTACTTTATGTGCAGATGGGTCATATACATTAAAAAACCGACAAATAACTTGTCAATATACAGATGTTCAGTGGGATTATGGAGACGAACTCACTAAAGATTGGTTTCCTGGTTGGACTTACAATAAAGCACGCACACGAAAGTATACTATCAGAAGTATTTCAAGCGAGTCCTTGACGCTCGAAGATGAGGATGGCAAAGTCTATATAACATCACCTGTATAAATACCAACATTTTGATAGAGGTATTTACATGACCTATAAAAATATCAATTTTCAATTATATATTATTCTGGAGATTAACCTCGATAATTCGTTTAAAAATTTTAGTAAAAAATAATTTAGGACATATTTAGACCTTTTATTTTCTGGAAAAAGTACTTTAGGATTTGGTCAGGTTACGGATTTTTGATAACTTTAACGGCGAGAATCAAAAAGTTATAATAAACCCAGTCGCTTGACCAAATACTTTCAATCATACTCTGCATTAAATCAGACTGATAGGGTACGAATATCGGATTATCAGAAATAACATAACTCAACTTTCGCAAGTGAAAGTTGATGGTTATGAGGTTATCAGGTTAAAAGGTTAAT
>JAIEBK010000110.1 GCA_029070945.1 Muribaculaceae bacterium | reverse complement strand
GTGTCAAAACTTTCCTGCGAGAGATAGGAATTGTTCTGCACCTTATTCTGAATCTGCGATGCGAGAGACTGGAGAGAGGTCTGATGCTTCTTGGTCTCGCTCTCGAGATTATTCTGCATGCGTATCATTTCCTCGTTATAGTCTTTGGCAAGGATATACCTGGTCAGCAGAGTGTCCATGTCGACGTAGCGGTAGTTGGGAAGCGCCACGCTGTCGGCTACAGCCACCTTTTTTGCGGGAGCCGCAGTCTCGTCCTTCGACTGGCTGCAGGAAACGGATCCGCTTCCTATTGCCAGGGCAAGCGCCATGCCGAGGACTGTGTAAAGATTCTTCTTCATTATATTGCTTTTGTATTAGATGATTCTATGTAGCTATAGGCGTCCTATCCGAGAAAGGGCGCTATCCGGATGCAAAATTAATAAAAATTCGTGATTGGAGCGATAAGAAATGTAAAAGATTTGTTAAAATGAAATAAAATTAATATCTTTGGAGTCTGAAAACGACAGCAACCGCTCAAAGGAAGACAAAATCTCACGCAGAGGGGGAGAGTCGCGAACGACGGACTGTAATATATGACATCATAAAAACTCAAATAGAAATGGAAGTAAAAGACCTCAAGCCGGAACTTATCTGGAAGTGCTTCGACGAAGTGACCAAGGTTCCGCGTCCCTCCTGCCACGAAGAGCAGATCAGAGAGTTCCTCATTGATTTCGCAAAGAAACACGGCGTGGCCGTAAAGACCGATGAGTGCGGTAACGTCCTCATGCACAAAGCCGCTACTCCGGGGCTGGAGAACGCTCCTACAGTGATCCTGCAGGCGCATATGGATATGGTGGCTGAAAAGAACGGTGATGTAGAGCATGACTTCATGAAGGATCCCATCGACACCTATATCGACGGCGACTGGGTCAAGGCACGCGGCACCACTCTCGGCGCAGACAACGGCATAGGCATAGCCGCTGCCATGGCGGTAATGATCGACCCAACCCTTAAGCATGGTCCTGTAGAGGCTCTTTTCACAGTAAATGAAGAGATCGGCCTTGAGGGAGCCCAGAACCTCGGGAAAGACATGCTCGGCGGAAACATCCTTATCAACCTCGACTCCGAGGATGACGGTGAGATATTCGTAGGCTGCGCCGGAGGTATCGACACTACTGCATGGTTCGAATATAAGCGTTCTCTTGCTCCCGACCATTTCTCCTACCTGAAAATAAGCGTAAGCGGTCTGCTCGGCGGCCACTCCGGCGGAGACATACATCTCGGACGTGCAAACGCTAATAAACTTGCAGCCCGTTTCCTATGGAACTGCTCGCAGAAATGGAACCTTGAACTCGTGGAGTTTGACGGAGGAAACCTTCGCAACGCGATTCCGCGCGAGGCCCACGCAGTGTTTGGAATCGAAACAAAACTTGCAGGCGACGTCAAGGCAGACCTGGAAGCTTATGCGGCAGAAATCGTAAAGGAATATGACGGAATAGAGCCAAGCGTATGCATCAGGATCGAGGATGCCGCCAAACCTGAATACTGTATTGACCAGACGACATCGCTTGCCCTCATAAGGGCGCTCTACAGCGCTCCCCACGGAGTGATCTCCATGAGCCGCGATATCGAAGGACTCGTAGAGACCTCAACTAACCTTGCCGCCGTGAAGATGGAAGGCGATAACATGATAAAGGTCACTACCTCGCAGCGTTCAAGCGTGGAAAGCCGTAAATACGACATAGCAGGCCAGGTGGAGGCACATTTCCAGCTTGCCGGCGCCAAGGTGGATCACTCCGACGGCTATCCCGGCTGGGCTCCAAACATGAATTCTCCCATCATGAAGCTTTCAGCCGAGGCATATGAGCAACTCTTCGGAGTAAAACCCGCCATCAAGGCAATTCACGCAGGGCTTGAATGCGGTCTCTTCCTTGCGAAATATCCTCATCTCGACATGGTAAGCTTCGGACCGACCATGACCGGAGTCCACTCTCCCGACGAGCAGCTTCTGATACCCACCGTAGAAAAATTCTGGAAACATCTCTGCCTTACCCTCGAAAAGGTGGCAAAGTCATGAGACTCCTTCCGCTTCTTGCGGCTCTCCTACTGACAACCTCAGTTGTCAATGCCCAGCAAACGGACACCTACTTATTCCCATCCTCATCAGGGCTCCGGCTTCCGGGGCCCGACAAGGATGTGGACAATGATCTTGCGGCGTACATAAAACTCGTAATGGCCCCAATGCCTGAGACAGACGAAAAGGTGAGATATGATACCCTTACTGAAGAAGACTTCAGTATAGTGGCCCGGGAACTGGGTGTCGAGACCGCCACAATCAAGGCCGTGGTCAGGATAGAGGCCGGAGAAAAGCTTCAGGGATTCTGGGCTCCCGGAGTGCCCGTGGCCAACTACGTGCAGTCGCTCTTCGACAAATACAGAAGCAAGCCATGCAAGAGAAAGATCAATGACAGCAAGGTACCTTCCGGACTCTCCGGCTATGCGCTTAATGAATGGACATCGCTGACCAAAGCACGCAAGATCAACGCCGACGCCGCCGATATGGGCACATACTGGGGTATGTTTCAGATCGGAGGATACAACTATAAGCTATGTGGCTGCGAAAGTGTGGAGGAAATGGTGGAGAAAGTATGCGATTCGGAATACAGCCAGCTTGAGATGTTTGCCGTCTTTATCCGCAATTCCGGGATGCTCGAAGCCCTGCAGAAAAAAGACTGGGAAGCATTCGCAAGAAGATACAACGGACCTTCCTACGCTAAACGAGGCTACCATACCCGTATGGCCAAGGAATATGCCAAATATAAAAACGAATACAATAAGATCCTCAAGAAATGAATATAACAGACCTTAAGCCGAAGCTCATATGGGAATGCTTCGACGAGATAACGAAAGTCCCCCGCCCCACCCATCATCTTGACCGGATGAAGGATTTTCTGGTAGGCTGGGCGGAAAAGCACGGGTTGAAGTACGCGACTGACGAGGTAGGAAACGTCGTAATGTATTGTCCTGCCACTCCCGGTCATGAAAACGCACCTACAGTGGTGCTTCAAGGCCATCAGGATATGGTGGCGGAGAAAAGAGGAGATGTAGAGCATGATTTCCTCACGGATCCTATCAGGACTGTGGTGGAAGGCGACTGGGTTCGCGCGGAAGGCACCACACTCGGAGCCGACAACGGTCTTGGCTGTGCCTCCGCCATGGCTGCCATGATAGACCCGGATCTCGTACATGGTCCTCTGGAAGCCCTCTTTACCGTAGACGAAGAGCAGGGTCTGACAGGAGCCAACGGACTCGACGCGAGCCTGATAAGCGGCAGGATACTTCTCAACCTCGACTCCGAGGAGCACGGCATGATCGTGATAGGATGCGCCGGCTCAATGTGCACGACAGCGACATATCCCATAGAGGAGGCCGCTGCGCCGGATGGATTCGACTGGTATGAAGTGCATATCGACCATCTTAAGGGTGGACACTCCGGCATGGAGATACATCTCGGGCGAGGCAACGCCAACCAGCTTCTCGCCCGCTTCCTATGGCTGGCTGAAGACGAATTCGGAACAGTGATGCTGAGTGATTTCCAGGGAGGTGGACTTCCCAACGCCATACCCCGCGAAGCGAAGGCTCTCGTCGGCATTCCGGCAGGCAATGAGGAAGCATTCGAGAAGATGGCTGAAATATACAGCGCCACAATACACGACGAACTGCGTCTTGCCGAAGGAGACAGCTTCACGTTCAGCGTATCCATGCGTGAGAAACCGGCACGTATGATTGCAGAGGAATATGTCAATCCTCTGATCTCCACAATATTCGGCACTCCCAACGGCGTTCAGGGCATGAGTCTGGCTGTCCCGGGACTCGTGGAGACGTCATCCAACCTCGCAAGCGTTCACAAAGAAGGAGACGACAAGGTAGTCATCACGACACATCAGCGTTCGTCGGTAGACAGCAAGCGCGAGGAGATCACTGACAGGATCACCGCCCTCTACGAAAACATAGGATGTGTTGTCGTGACCGACGATCCGAGTGTGGGCTGGGCACCCGATCCCGACAGCAAGCTCCTTAAGACTGCCGAGCAGAGTTTCAAGGACCTTTTTGGCCATGAGCCTAAGGTGGAGGCTCTTCATGCAGGCCTTGAGTGCGGTATATTTCTCGAGAAAATGCCCGGTATGGATATGATCTCGTTCGGGCCCACATTGAAAGACATCCACAGTCCCAACGAAAAAGCTTTCATCCCGTCAGTAGCGGAATACTGGAAGTTCCTGACCGACCTGCTGGCACGCCTGGCAAAATGAGAATCGCCTTAATAAGATGTTACGCCCTCCGCAAAACAAGCGGAGGGCGTAAAACGTTATTTTTATAGGAATAAGTATATGACCAAATGATAGAAGACAATATAATAAATAAAGAAGAAAACGAACGGACGGTGCTCGTAGGCCTCGTAACTCAGAAGCAGAACGAAGCCAAAGTCAATGAATACCTTGACGAACTTGAGTTTCTTGCAAAGACAGCAGGAGCTGAACCTGAGAAGCGGTTCGTACAGAAGCTCGAGTATCCCAATCCACGCACATATGTAGGGACAGGAAAACTTGAGGAGATACGTAAATATGTGGAAGACCACGAGATCGGTCTGGTCATTTTCGATGACGACCTATCCTCCAAACAGGTGCTCAACATCGAGAAGGAACTCAAGGTAAAGATACTCGACCGCACCAGTCTTATACTCGACATATTCGCCAAGCGAGCGCAGACGGCGACGGCACGTACTCAGGTGGAGCTGGCCCAATACCAGTATCTGCTGCCGAGACTTACAAGAATGTGGACCCACCTTGAGCGCCAGCGAGGCGGTATCGGCATGAGGGGACCGGGCGAGACCCAGATAGAGACAGACCGGCGTATAATACTCGACAAGATCTCCCGGCTGAAGGAGGAGCTGAAGGATATAGACAAGCAGAAGAGCATACAGCGCAAGAACAGAGGCAATATGACCCGCGTTGCCCTTGTAGGATATACTAATGTTGGGAAGTCCACGATTATGAACCTTCTGAGCAAAAGCGATGTCTTCGCGGAGAACAAGCTCTTCGCGACACTCGACACGACTGTGCGCAAAGTGACGATCGACAACCTGCCATTTCTACTTTCGGATACGGTGGGATTCATACGAAAGCTTCCGACACATCTTGTCAATTCGTTCAAGTCTACGCTCGACGAAGTGCGTGAAGCGGATCTGCTCATGCATGTGGTCGACGTGAGCCATCCTAATTTCGAGGAGCAGATTGAAGTCGTAGACAAGACCCTCAGCGAGGTGTGTGGCGCAGCCCAGAAGCCTCAGATTCTTGTCTTCAACAAGATCGACGCCTTTAAATATACACCTAAAGATCCGGACGATCTCACTCCTGCCACCCGTGAGAACATGAGCCTTGAAGACTTCAAGAAGACATGGATGGCTAAGATGAACAATAACTGTGTGTTCATTTCCGCCAAAGACAAAATAAACATCGACCGTCTTAAGGAACTTCTCTATGAGAAGGCAAAGGAAATACATGTGGAAAGGTTTCCGTATAATGATTTCCTGTTTCAGAAATATGATGAGAACATGATTGCTGATTAATGATCAATTACCAATGATCAATGATCAATTAAAGTTTCTTCCGTAAGCAGTATGATTTATGCATGATGACCTGTGTCGGGCCGGACGAGAGCAATCGGGCATTATGATTTAATGGACAATGGTGTGAGGATATGAATAGGAGCGAGATAGAAATGCTTGAGAGGCAGGGATGCTTCAGCGATGATTGGAATAAGGTCAAGATCTCTGAGAAAACAGATCTGCGCCGTATCCGGAATGTGTATTTCAGAGGTAACGTATCGGTAGGAGCCGGAACAGAGATAATCAACGTTCCGGGCGGCCTGTGCGATGTCAGGATAGGCGATCATGTGAGGATTGTCAATGTGGCGCGTATCGAAAGTCATGCCGGAGCTGTATTCGGCATAGGCACGGAAGTGGCTGTTCTCGACGAGACAGGAAGCCGGCCGGTGAAGATATATCCCGGCATTTCTTCACAGACAGCGGCAGTTGCCGTCCTTATGCCGGAATATGCCTCATGCACCCTCCGCCATCTTATAGACCGGCATATCGAAGAGCTCCCTGATATGTTGGAAATAGGCGACAGATCAGAAATTATCGACTGTGGTCCGATACAGGACGTACGCATATGGCCGAATGTAAAGGTGGAAGGGGCCGCATGGCTGAAAAACGGAAGCATCGTCAACAATGTGGATGGAAGATCAGGGCTGACATATGTCGGACAGGGAGTCAATGCCGAGAATTTCATAATTGAGGATGCGGAAGTGGCCAACGGCGTCATTTTAAGGAATACCTATGTCGGACAGGGATGTGTGATCGACAAAGGATTCACGGCACATGATTCCCTCTTCTTCGCCAACTGCTCAATGGAAAACGGAGAGGCCTGCGCGGTATTTGCGGGTCCGTATACGGTCAGTATGCACAAAAGCTCTTTGCTGATCGGAGTGCAGACATCCTTCATGAACGCCGGTTCCGGCACTAATATGAGCAATCATATGTATAAACTCGGACCAATGCACTGGGGGGTGCTTGAAAGAGGCGTCAAGACCTCATCGAATTCCTATCTCATGCATGGATCGAGAATCGGTGCGTTCTCCCTCGTGATGGGAGAACACAAGACACATCCCGACACATCTGATTTTCCATTCTCCTATGTGTTCGGAGATGCAAAGGGTCATAGCACACTTGTACCGGGAGCGATGCTGAAGAGCTACGGTCTGAAACGAGACTCGGAGAAATGGCCTAAACGTGACCGTCGCGACATTCCGGGTCTCAGGAAAACAGACCGTATCAATTTCCATACCTTCAATCCGAATACAATGAGCATGACGATGAAGGCAATCAAAGTCATAGACCGCATTCTCTCAGAATCCGATCCCACATCCGATTACGTTACGTATAAAGGACTGAAGATCTCCCGCAGGTCTCTTGAAAAGGGACGTAAACTATACAGCCTGGCAATATCCAAATATATTCAGCAACATACCGGAAATACAGCTCAAAATAATAATAGTCCGGGAAACGGGCAAAAGTGGATCGACTTAGGCGGAGCTGTTATATCGGAAAGTCAGTTGAACAAGGCACTTGACGCCACAAGTCTCAATGAGCTTGAGAACAATCTGGACCGGGCTATGTCATGCATCGATCAGATCGAATCCTATTGGATCAAAGAGCAGATGAAAGATATGTCCATACACAAGGAAGACGCGATGAAAGGAGCCGTGGAGTTTGACACCATCGTCGATAACGACCGAATGGCGAGCCTTGATCAGGTTTCCGGAGAAGCGGCCAGATTCGGTCACCTTTAAGCATCAAAAGGTTCCGGATCACTGCTTTATATCGTCATATTTCATAAGATAGGTATCATACTGCGTCTCAAACGGGCGGAATGGCTCCGGAATACAGTCAGCATTAAGGAAAAGATCGTTGAGGACAGCAGGCATCCTGTCGGCGTCAACACGGTAAAGGTAGAATTCGCCATAAACCGTACCTGTCTCTTTCGCAATCACAGGGAATGCAGTCCTTCTGAACTTCGGACCTTCCCCTGACACTGCCGCACTGTATGTAAGCACTATACCGCGGTCGGTCTGCTCAAAACCTACATTTCCATTCTCACATAAGAGGAGAAGACCATTTCCGTCTCTGTCTGTCAGGAGAGCGGCATCCACTCCCCTCCTGTTGCCCTCGAAATAGAGATCACCCTGCTGCATTCCCCAGAATCCGTACCTTCCGGCACGAAAGCGGCCGGGATATGTGGGAAGGAAACCGTTACCTATCCATTGCACTCTGTCAATAGAGCTGTCAAGCAGGAAAGCGATGCCGAGTTCGGAAAGGAAAGTATCTGTAGTGTCAGGAGTAAGAGAAAATGAATACCGTATAGCGTTTCCTTCCCTTACAGTCCGCAGGTCAGTTGCGACCGATCCGGCATGAGTGCCATCGGATGAGAGCGGAAGCAGATATCGCTCCAGACGCTTATCACCGACCTTAAGGGTCTCGGCCAGAGTCGCCTTCCGTCCTGCCCTTACCAGTATACCGTCCTGGACCAAGGTCATAGGATCATCGGTCGGCTCTGTCAGGGCATCGAGTATTCTTGAAGCCGCAGACTTTGGATTGACGGGCAATGACTGGGAGAGGAACGTATTTCCCTGTGGGTCCTCGATCTCGATATTCAAGAGACAGATCCGTGTGGAATCAGGACATTCGGGAAGCGATAATGAGTATCTGACTGAAGCGTGGGGCGCACAGGCCGGTGAGAACGCACCACGTGCGATTGTATCCCGGTCTTCCGTATAAGACCAATGGAAAGTGACATTGTCTTTCAGATCAAGGAAATCATAACGGTTTGCGATATCAAAGGCCAGAATACGGTCGGCAGCGGTAAGGATACTGTCTCTGACAAATGCACGGGCATAATTACGCTGCAGCTCATAATAGTTGGGCAGCGGAACGCGATTTGCGTATAGCAATCCGTCAGTCCCTTTGTCGCCACACATCTGAAAACCTTCATTTTTCGATGTATAGACTTTCTCCTCATATCCATATCCGGTCGTCTCCTCTTCAGTCTTGAATGGCATTCCCTGGTCTACCCATTCCCACACCGAACCTCCGGCTATACCGGGCGTACGTTCGATGATTTCCCACTGTCTGTCGTGATCTTCAAAAGATATGCCCAGCGTGTGGCAGTATTCGGTGAAGATTACCGGACGGTCAAGATGCTGATAGAAGCCTGCTATCTGTCCCGTGGTAGGATAATGTGGAGAATATATAGGAGCGGAAGATGGAAAACCCTTCGCTTTGTCTCCTTCAAAAAACCTCCGGAAATAACTTCCGACCTGCGGATAGCAATAAGGTCGTGAGTCATCAAGCTCACTGCCGACATACTCGCCTAAACGGATACATATATCGGTAAGGGGATTCTCGTTGCCAAGACTCCATATAATGACCGACGGATGATTCCTGTCGCGGCGGATAGTAGCCTGAGCGCGCTGCTGCAATACGGGATAGAATGTCTCGTCTGACAGATTCTTATCTCCATATCCGAACGGGACTTCGTCTATAATGTAAAATCCAAGGGAATCAGCCAGTTCATAAAAGCGAGGTTCGCGAGGATAGTGCGATGTACGTATATAGTTGACAGATGCCTCTTTCATCATCTTCATGTCTTTTAAGGTCAGATCATCCGAGATAACCTTGACGGTCTTCGGATCTGTAGAGTGGCAAGTGACTCCACGCAGCTTAACCGGCTGACCGTTTACTTTCAGCACATTTCCATCTATTGTCACTTCCCGGAAACCGAATTTATGCTCAAAGGTCTGTAAAGGCTTCCCTTTTCTTGTAAGTGTAGTGCGAAGTGTGTATAGATAGGGAGTTTCAGCTGTCCAGAGGTGCGGATTCTCAACTTTATCCGTCCCCACAAAGCCTCCGGACGCATCAAAAATCTCATGACTCACACTGCCTCCCTTTCCTGATATTACAGTCTCGACATCTACTTCTCCGGTGTTTTTCGTGTGTATCGTAAGATCGGAGATATGTGTCTCCGGCACAGCCATCAGAGTCACGTCACGGAAGATACCGTTAGGAGCCCAGTCATCGTTACAATCAAAGTCACTGCCGGGAAAACGGCTGATGACCCTGAGCGCCAGTTCCTGATGCTCCGATTTTCTGTCAATATATGGAGTTATGTCGAAAAGAGCCGTATTATAGCCAGAACGCCAGTTACCCGCCTGTCTGCCATTGATCCAAAGGTCATAGCCATACAGAACGCCATCAAACCGAATCACTATACGCATATCCTTCCATTTATCCGGAACATCGAACGACGTACGGTAATATCCTGTGAGGCTATCAGGGCCATTGTAGTTCGGAAGCGCAAAACCATGGGCTTCCCAGCAACCGGGTACAGGAATTGTTCGCCACGAATCATCGGTAAAAGGGACTGTCTGATCATCTGTTATTCCTTCCACGACCTTAAGATTCCACTCGCCGTTCAGGCTTTTCTTCATCTTAGGGTCTGTGACCGGGAGAATACCCTGAAATACGTCCTCTACCTGAGCTCCTGCTGTCAGCATACAGAACGTCGTCAAACATATTGTAAAGAATCGCTTCGCTATTTTTTTATTAATAGGTTTCATGTCATATCAGGTTTTACATGCAAAAATAAGCATATTAAGCGGGATACACAAGATTGTCCATCATTTTTTCGACAATATAAATTTGAAATTTGAAAATTAGGTTATAACTTTGCATTTATAAACCTATTTTATCATGAGATCGACATTTATCCCCGTCCTGGCCGGGGCAGCTATGTTTTTTGGAGCATTCCACGCTTCAGCCTTTGAATTCAGCAAAGAGCGGATTCCCGATGTCAAATGGGACGCGCAAAGCCTCATCATCGATGACGAACGGGTCACTCCCGTCATGGGCGAGATACATTACAGCCGACTGCCTGAAAACGAATGGCGTTCATCCGTAAGAAAGATGAAAGAGGGCGGTGTGACACTTATAGCCACGTATGTTTTCTGGAACCATATCGAACAGAATGAAGGAAATTTCAACTGGAGCGGCCAGCGCAATCTCCGCAGATTCCTGGAGATATGTAAGGAAGAGGGTATGCCTGTAGTGCTCCGTGTGGGACCGTTCTGCCACGGAGAGGCAAGAAACGGCGGTATACCGGACTGGATATTCGACAACGGCATAAAATCAAGGACAGAGGACCCGGCTTTCCTCGATGCAGTCACCAAACTATACCGTCAGATCTTCACTCAATTGCAGGGGCTTCAGTGGAAAGACGGAGGTCCGGTGATGGCATGCCAGTTCGACAACGAATACCGAGGGCATGGCTCCTATCTCATGAAGCTAAAAGGCATAGCCGAGGAAATAGGCTTTGATCTGCCCTTCTATACACGCACCGGATGGCCGGAACTGAAGACTCCCGTGCCCTACGGCGAGATGATTCCCCTTTACGGAGACTATGCCGACGGATTCTGGGAACGCTCAATAGAGCCGACAGCCGGAAACTACTACAAGGCTTTCAACTTCAAGCCGTTCAGGAGCAGCACGGCGATAGCCTCCGAACAGATTAAGGACCAGAAAGAGAAACTTACCGAGGGAGATGAACTATATCCATACTTCACCTGCGAGCTTGGAGGCGGAATGATGGGTGCCTATCACCGTCGTCCGTGGATCTATCCGGAAGACGCTTACTCTCTTGCTGTGGTGAAACTCGGAAGCGGCAGCAACCTGCTTGGATACTACATGTATCACGGAGGTACCAACCCAGAGAGCGACATATATCTCAACGAGACCCAGCGCACCAAAGCCACCAACTACAACGACCTGCCCGTAAAGAATTACGATTTCCAGGCCCCTCTCGGAGAGTTCGGCCAAACATATCCTCATTATTACAGTCTGCGCAAACTCCATCTTTTCATGCAGGACTACGGCAAGACCCTCGCGCCTATGGAAGCGACATTCCCTGCCCCGCAGGATATCGCCAAAGGGGATGACTCCGGTCTTAGATATTCATATCGCACGGACGGAAATGGCGGATTTGTCTTTATCAATAACTACGAGCGGCTGCAGAAACTGTCAGCAAAAAAGGGAATTCAGTTTGATCTGTGCGGTGTTAGGTTTCCGTCAAAACCTATGACCGTCCCCGCAGGCACGGTCTGCATATTCCCGGTCAACATCGACGGCATACGTTACGCCACAGCCCAGCTTATAGCCAACCGTGACGGGAAAATCTACCTTGAGCAGATTCCCGGCATTCCGACTGAAATCGCAGTCGGGAAAAAAGTGATGAAGAACGTCAAGGCACTTGGCCCGGATAAACCCGTGTATGACAACATCTACCTTCTGACATCAGAACAGGCCTCGGAACTTTTCCTCACAGAGCAGAAGAAGACGGATATTCCGTCAAGACAGCCGAAAATCGGAAAAAGCAAGGATGCCGGAACTCCCCGCACCATCACCATCGGTGTGAATAAGGCAGCGGAATCGCCTGAAGACGCGGACTTCGAGCAGGCGGCAGTCTATACCATCAGCAATCTGCCGGGCGCCGATGAACGCGAGAATATACTTCTCCGCATAGATTATCGCGGCGATGTGGCGCGTCTTTACTGCGACGGAAAAATGATCGCCGACAATTTCTACAACGGACGCCCCATGCTCTACGGACTCTGGCGCCTGCCGGAAAACGCGGAAAAACTTGAACTGCGCATTCTTCCCCTCCAGAATAATATGCCTGTCTACTTCCCGGAAGAGGCCGATACCACTCCCGGCGAGGAAGTGATCTGTATTTCCTTAATCAGCAAGTGACACCCTTGTAGGGACGCACGGCTCGTGCGTCCTCCCAATACGGCGATTCATAAGGAAAGCGGACGCACGAGCCGTGCGTCCCTACCATGTTAACTGGCAACATATTTCAAAGTTATGAAAAAAATCATACTCTCAACAGCACTCATTTACTCTGCGTATGCTTTTGCAGCCTCTGACAACAAAATAGACCTTTCCGGCTCTTGGCAGTTCGGATACGGGGACACACCCGTCTATAAGGATAAGATCAACCTTCCCGGCTCAATGCTTACCAACGGCAAGGGACGCGATGTGGATACTGAAACAAAATGGACCGGCTCGCTCTACGACATGTCGTACTACTACAGCGACCTATACGCGCCTTACCGCGAACACGGCAATATCAAGTTTCCTTTCTTCCTCACTCCCGACAAGGAATATGTCGGCAAGGCATATTACAGGAAAAACGTGACCGTTCCAGCAGACTGGAAAGACAAACGTGTGATTCTCCATCTCGAACGCCCCCATATAGAAACGACCCTTACGGTAAACGGCAATACAGTCGGACATCAGATGTCACTTTCCACGCCACACGAATATGACATAACAGAGTTCATCGAGCCCGGGAAAAAGAACAATATTGAGGTCATGGTCTATAACGGCATAGAGAATGTCTGCGTAGGTCAGGATTCTCACAGCGTGACCGATCAGACCCAGGGCAACTGGAACGGCATCGCCGGAGAAATGTATCTGAAGGCCACGCCCAAGGATGCCTATATCCGAAACATACGTATCTATCCCGATGTGAAAGAAAAGAAAGCCGACATAAAGGTTTTAGTAGGCAATAAGGCCAAACGGATCAAGAGAGTGTCGGCACAGGTAGTCTCGGATGATGGGAAAGAGGTGTTCAATATCCCCAAATGGTCTTTAAATGGCGATACAGTGACCTTTACGGTCAACTTCGGCGACCGGATGAAGACCTGGGATGAATTCTCCACCCCCCTTTACAAGGCCACGGTATATTTCGGCGATGACGAAGCATCTACTATGTTCGGCATGCGCGACATATCGGTATCGGGACGCGACATAAAGATCAATGGAAGACCTATGTATGTTCGCGGCACTGTGGAGAACTGCTGCTTCCCGCTGACCGGCTATGCTCCTACCGACGAGGAATCGTGGGCAAAGGTGTTTGAGAAATGTAAGGAATACGGCATCAACATGATGCGCTTCCACAGTTACTGTCCGCCGGAGGCCGCATTCGCGGCAGCCGATAAAGAAGGAATTTATCTGCAGCCGGAAGGTCCGTCATGGCCTAACCATGGCGTTAAGCTGCGCAGCGGCATGACGATCGATCAATACCTGATAGACGAAGGAAAAGCGATTATCGACGCATACGGCAACCATCCCTCGTTCGTAATGTTCGCGGCCGGCAACGAACCTGCCGGCAACTGGGTTCCCTATACTGATATGTGGGTGGCCACAATGAAAGACTATGATCCGACCAAGATCTACTGCGGAGCTTCAGTAGGAGGCGGATGGGCCTGGGACGGCGGCAGCGAATACCATGTGAAAGGCGGTGGACGTGGTCTGGAATGGAAAAACCATATGCCTTCGAGCGATGATGACTATATGAACGACATCCGCAGCCCGCGCAACTTCAAACCTACCGACTCACAACCTGAGAACAACTCCCCTATCCTTGCCCACGAGCAGGGACAGTGGTGCGCCTTCCCAGACCTTTCAGAGACTTCACAATATACAGGTCCGTACAAGGCCAGGAATTTCGAGATATTCCGCGATCTGCTTGAGAAAAACGGCATGAAGGGTATGGACAGGAAATTCCTGATGTCGAGCGGAAAACTCCAGACACTCTGCTATAAATACGAAATAGAACGCAACCTTCGGACTCCCGACTATACCGGATTCCAGCTCCTTGCCCTGAATGACTACAGCGGTCAGGGTACGGCACTCGAGGGAGTGCTGAATGTCTTCTGGAAGGAAAAGGGATACGTCAACGGTGAAGAGTGGCGCGAATTCTGCAGTCCGGTGGTGCCTCTCGCCAGATTCCCGAAATTTGTGTTTACCGATACGGAATCAGTGAGTGTTCCGGTAGAGATCATCAATGCCACGGCAGACAACCTTGGCCAGACAAAGATTTCCTATTCCGTGACAGACCCGGATGGAGTCGAAGCCGCATCCGGGATCTTAGGATATGGCGATGTCCCTGTAGGGAAGAACCATCAGGCAGGCTCG
The DNA here is from genome assembly GCA_029070945.1 of Muribaculaceae bacterium. Classification (GTDB taxonomy): domain Bacteria; phylum Bacteroidota; class Bacteroidia; order Bacteroidales; family Muribaculaceae; genus Lepagella. The sequence continues at coordinate 13,475 of JAIEBK010000110.1, read as the reverse complement.
GTGACTCTACCCATAGGGAAAGTAGTCATGCCTATGAAATATACACTTACGGTCAACGTCGGCGATCAGGGCCACAACACCTGGGAATACTGGGTATATCCCGAAGAGGCTGTACTCGACGTTCCGAAAAATGTATTCGTTACCGACACACTTGACGCCACAGCCCTTGAGATTCTCGATAAGGGAGGCAACGTATTGCTTACTGCGGCCGGAAAGGTCACACTCGGCAAGGATGTGGTGCAGAACTATATGCCTGTCTTCTGGAACACAAGCTGGTTTAAGATGCGTCCTCCCCATACCACGGGAGCATACATTGACACCACTCACCCGCTTTTCGCACATGGATTCCCGACCGATGACTGGAGCAATCTGAACTGGTGGGAGCTGCTCAACAAGGCCCAGGTGATGAACTTACTCGAGCTTCCCGCCGACTATCAGTCACCGATACAACCGATTGATACATGGCATCTGAGCCGAAAGCTCGGCATGGTGGTGGAGGCAAACGTACTCAACGGAAAGCTCTTCATGACGACGATGGATCTTGACAGCAACCTCGACAAGCGTATCGTAGCCAAACGTATGCGCAACGCCGTTCTGGACTACATGGCAAGCGAGGACTTCAATCCGTCAATTACTCTTCAACCGGAAGTCATAACGGATTTCTTCACCAAGGAGACTGCACCTGTAGAGATGTACACCAACGAGACCCCCGACGAACTGAAACCCAAGCTGAAATAAAATTGAACAATTCCGTTCGTTCCGTGTTTAAAGGGAAAACAATATTAATTTACTCAAAAACACACGAACATGGACATTCAGCAAATTCTCGCCCAGCTCAAGGATAAATTCGGCGACAACTTCGATATCGCAAAAGTGACAAGCGAACTCAAAGGTCTTGATCTCAAGAACCTCGATTTCTCAGAAATTGTCTCCAAACTTCACGCATCCGGTCTCCTAAACAACGTGAACCTCGACAGCCTGAAGGGCAACGTAATTGACGGACTAAAGGAAAAAGCAGGCGGTATGCTCGGCGGCCTCTTCGGCAAGTAATTTCAATCTTCTTCATTAAAACATATCAAACGCCTTCCGACACGTATCGGGAGGCGTTTTTATGGTTCTTGCAAGATATGACCAATTAACACAGAATTTGGACAAACACGAAATTTGTACTATATTTGCAGAATATTTGAAGTTGTACTTAAAATTATTCGAAGTATGAATACCTATATTCCAAGAATTCTTTCCACGAAGATCGAAGAAGTTTTCCTCCCATGACACTGAATATACGGGATATGTAAGTGGAATCCAATCTAAAGATAAGAATTACGGCACCAGCTACATTTTCTTTTCCAAAAGAGGCCGTGCCGTAACCCTTCATTACGACACAGCCTCGTTAGGATACTGCCTCTTTTTTCTGATTTCTTTTACTTTTTGTCAACGTGTCAGCAAAAAAATCATCAGAGAATGGATGAGATATTGCTTAGTATTTCTTAGTGCCTGATGATCTTCTCAGTGTGGCCTTCGGGGTAACGAATGATGTAGACGCCGGGAGTGAGTGTCGAGAGTGAAGCCCAGACAGAGCCCTGACCGTCGAGCACCTTAATGCCATCAGCCGTATAGACCTCAAAGCTGCCGGTGGCTTTATCGACTGAGATATTTTCGGTGCCGGCATTGCCGAGGCTGGCATATTCCGGGAGATAATAGCCAAGGTGGGGAGGCTGATTATATGCCACATTTTGCCAGCAGATCGCCATGCGGTAGGTGCGGTCTTCCATCAGGCAGGGGACACGATGCTCAGATGCGATAGCAGTGCTATGGATATAGATTTTCGATGGGTCCTTGTCGTACCACAATATGACCTCTTCGCGCCAGTCGCCGAAGATGTCGGCCGACAGACATGGAGTCTTTTTTGAGCCGTTGCATGACGAACCGACCAGCGATGCCAACGAAGTGATCTTACCATCAACCCACTTGGTGATGCCATTACCATCGAGAAGTTCGTCCTGAAGGTCACCGTCCCAATATATGCGGAAATTCTGAGAGGGGGTAACGCTACTTGTTGTAACGCCTGTAGCGGCACTACGAGGTGAGGAGTGGCTTGAACACCACATTTCGTAACCCTCGTAGCGGGGGTCAATGTCGGCAGCTATGCCACGGCCTGTATCTCCGGATGCTGTGCCGCTAAAGAGGATTTCGCCTGTGGCCGCATCGTGGAGATCCCAACCATAAGGAGAAGCCTCATGAATATCATAGACCTGCAAACCCTCGCGATCCGGAATCATCTTACCCAAATGAATGGCATCGCCATGGCCATAGCCTGTGGCATAGAGCAATTTGCCATTGTCGTCAATAGCACATGCGCCCCAGACAATCTCGTCCTTACCATCGCCGTCAACGTCGCCGACGGTGAGGTTATGGTTTCCGTTGCTATATGCAGTGCGGCTGCCTGCACCACGAGTTGCCTGAGGGGGTGAATAGGTCTGAGTGTTGCCATCGCCATCGGTGACGGTGTACTGAGTGGATGACTTAGCGGCATGCAGCCAGCGAGTGCTGAGTTTCTCGCCGTCAAAGTCGACTGCCCACAAGAAAGCGTAGTCATAATAACCGCGGCACATAACGGCGCTGGGGTTAGCATCGGAGCCATCGAGATATGCGACAGCAGCCAGGTAGCGCTCTCCGCGGTTGCCGTATGATCCGGTGTCGTTCTTACCGCCGGTACCCCAGTTGAATGTGCCGGCAGCATCGCCGCCGAGACCCTGATTGCGGTTAGGGTTGTAATATACGGTATGGACAGCTTTGCCTGTGGGTCCGTCAAACACAGTAAGCCATTCCTGACCGCCGTCAACACGACCACCGGAGTTGCGCCAATCTCTGATGTTGCTTGCATTTTTGATAGCTTCGATATCAGCTACTCCGTTGACATATGCACCAGTGCCGTCTACGGAGCCGGGACCGGTCTTACAAATCATCTCAGCCTTGCCATCACCGTCAAAGTCGTATACCATAAACTGAGTGTAGTGAGCACCGGAACGGATATTTATGCCTAAGTCAACGCGCCACAGCAGAGTGCCATCAAATTCATAGCAGTCGAGTATGGTATTTCCGGTGTAGCCACCCTGAGAGTTATCCTTGGCGTTTGAAGGATACCATTTCACGATCAGCTCATAGTCACCATCGCCATCCACATCACCTACCGAGCAGTCGTTGGGGGTATAGGTGTATTCTTCGCCCGAAGGTGTTGTACCACCAGCCGGAAGATTGAGCTGCAACTGCTTAGAAGTAGCCCATTTCATGGGAGAAAATTCCTCGACCACATCATCGCCGATCATTGCCTTGATTGTATATGTCTGGGTCATCTTGCCACTGGAATCGCAATAGTCAGTAGCGCTTGTGATGGGTTGCTTGTTGATTTTTTTGCCATCCCGATAGATATCGAAGTACATATCAGGACTATCAGTGGTGAATGAACGCCACGACAGATAGGGGACGCGGCCGGCCAACATTATAACTGCTCCGCGATTGAGTTTTTCCGGGAATTGCTGTGAGAAAGTCAGAGGGACCGACATTAAAGTTGCAATACCTGCAATGATTAGTTTCTTCATCATAAAATATGGAAAATAAGATTATCTCGCATTTGTCGTATGGAAGTTGTTTAAACAACTTCTTATGCGAACTATGTAAAAACCGGGGTAAAGTTACATTATTTTTTTGAAATGAGCAAATAAAAGTGGGGTAAACTTATTTACGTGATGGAAAACGCACTCGAAAACATGACGAAATATTAACAAAATGCACTGCTCAACTAAAAGAAGACCGGCAGTGCATGATAAATATTTTCTGAGTTTTTCTCTTATATAATGTATAAATCTCAATTTTTTTGCTTAAATTTGCATAACGATCACAAACAATAAATAAAATGATTCTGACACAACCTACTTTATATATTATTGCCGGATGCAATGGAGCCGGTAAAACTACTGCCTCAATGGTTGTGTTGCCAGAAATTCTGAAATGCAAAGAATTTGTCAATGCTGACGAGATAGCAAAAGGATTATCCCCATTCAATCCAGAAGAAGTGGCAATTCAAGCTGGAAAACTTATGCTTGAAAGAATTGACTATTTGTTGGATCGTAATAGTACTTTTGCAATAGAAACAACTTTAGCTTCAAGATCGTATCAAAACCTTATAAAAAGAGCAAAGTCAAAGGGGTATTTAGTAATACTACTTTTCTTTTGGCTACCATCTCCTGAAATGGCGGAATCCCGTGTAGCTGAAAGGGTTGCATCCGGGGGCCATAATATTCCTATTCCAGTTATTCATCGTAGATACTGGCTTGGACTAAATAATCTATTCAATATATTTATTCCTGCAGTTGACAAATGGTCGATTTATGACAACAGTAAATCAATGATTCCCATTGCAATTGCAAATAAAATAGTTGATATTACCAAATTTAATATGATAAAGAGACTATGTCAGAACATGAAGAAATGATTCTTTTTGAAAAGATCGGAGAAGGAATCAGAGAGGCTCAGCATCGACTGTTTGAGCGTAAGGCAAAACTTGGTGAGAATGTAATAATAGCCAATGCCGATGGACAACCGATAGAAATACCGGCAGCTGATTTATTGCAAAGTCTGGATTGATCTTGAGATTTCCCAATTCTAAATTATCACTCGTAGATCATCTCCACATGGCCGATGGCGAGTTCGGCACTCAGGAGAACAGGAATCCTGCTGCTTCTGTCTACCTCCGCATGAACCGGATAGCCGGTAGACGCTCCATCATACGAATACTCGAACGTCACCGAATACGTGGAATACCCTCCAAAGGAAGATGGTCCGTCATATGTCACTGTCACCGACTGACTGTATCCCCCTTCGATAGGGATGGTGATCTGCTGTCCGGGCGACATGCTTTCGAAATCCATCTCGTGGAAATAATAGAACATGCCGAGCATATCGGCGGTGACCGTCACCGCCTCCATAGTCTGAGCATCCGCATCCAGATCTCCCTGCCCCTGGATATTCTTATAGTTTGCAGGATTAGATGCAACAAAACCGTCGCTACGGTATTCCATGACCTTCGGCTTCAGATACCATCCGTTTTCATAATCTACGCGCTCGTGGCTGTAGGGAGACCCGGGAGTCATCGTAGCATTGAGAGTATCGCTCACGCAGAAGATCCGTCCTTCCCATGGAATAGTATTGCCGTCAAGAGTGGCGTTAAACTGGTTTCCCTGAGATGAGAGGGTTACTTTTCCATGACCGATGTTCACGTCAACGAGGCCCCAATGATAATGTACGCTATAAGGGAGTTCCTGATAAGGAATCTGCACCTGGGCCAGTCCTGTAAGAGCGGCCACAAAAGCGAAAAGCAGTAGAATCGTCTTTTTCATAGTATTTCTATCGTTATAATCAGATTGGTTTACCATATCAACAATCCTGCATTACATTAGTTGAGACATAATTTTGGTTTTGCAACATTTTTTGCAAATATGCATATCACAAGGAGCCTAAGTCTAAACGACGCAGTACCCTTTCTTATTATCTTATTAATACCAAGGATCACGACCGGATGGTCGCCCATGCAGTCAAATCAGGCTATAAGCGGCCTCCTTCAGTTGTTGGCAGTAGAAATGATATTGGCGAAAACACCGGCCGCCGTCACTCCGGCGCCTGCCCCGTATCCCTGTATCAACATAGGATACTTACGATAGCGTTCAGTTGTAAGCATAACGATATTGTTCGAGCCCTCCAGGTCATAGAAAGGATGCGAGGAGTCTACTGCCTCAAGCCCTACACTCATTCTGCCCATCTCCATGCGGGCCACGAAGCGCCAACGCTTGCCTTCAGACTCAAGCACCTTACGACGCTCTTCAAAATCCTTGTCAAGTTCAGGAAGGCAACGCCAGAACTCATCAATAGAACCATCGAGAAGCGACTCCGGAATAAACAGCTGACGGTCTACATCGTCCTGCTCCACACGGTAGCCACCTTCTCTCGTAAGGATGACCAGTTTACGTATCACATCCCCGCCGCTTAGATCTATGCGTGGATCAGGCTCGCTGTAACCGAGTTCTTTAGCAAGACGTACAGTCTCCGAGAAAGGAGTGTCTGCAGAGATCGCATTGAAGATATAGTTGAGCGTACCACTAAGGACTGCCTCGATCTTAAGTATACGGTCGCCTGATGACCGCAGATCATTGATCGTTCCTATGATGGGGAGCCCGGCTCCGACGTTTGTCTCATACAGGAACTTTACCCCGCGCCTGAGTGCTGTCTCCTTCAGGCGGCTGTAAAGATCAAATGTATTCGAGGCCGCCACCTTGTTGGCCGCCACCACACTGATATTGTGTTCGAGAAGGGGAAGATACAGATCGGCGATTTCCTTCGAGGCGGTACAATCTACAAATACGCTGTTGAAGATATTCATTCCGAGCACTTCGTCGCGCAGTATCGAGGGGCTACTCGGAATCCCCTCGGTCTCAAGGAGCTCACGGTAACGATGCAGGTCGAGGCCGTCTCGGGAGAATATAGCCTTTCGGCTTGATGCTATTCCCACTACGTTGAGTTTCAGTCGGTGGGTCTTCATAAGTTCCTCTTTCTGAGACGCTATCTGCTCTATGAGCATACCCCCCACAGTACCTATGCCGCATATGAAGAGGTTAAGCTCCTTATACTCGCTGAGGAAAAACGAATCGTGTATCACGTTGAGCGACTTTCGAAGGGAGCGTCCGTCCACAACAAAAGATATATTGGTCTCGCTCGCTCCCTGCGCGCATGCTATGACGCTGATACCGCTTCGGCCAAGAGTGCCGAAGAGTTTACCGGCGACTCCCGGAGTATGCTTCATGTTTTCCCCGACTATGGCCACAGTAGCCAGACCGGTCTCGACATACATCGGATTCATAGCGCCTGTGGCAATCTCCTTCTCAAACTCCCTGTCGAGCACACGTACTGCCTCCACCGCATCGGCATCCCTGACACCTACCGAGGTGGAGTTTTCCGATGAAGCCTGCGAAACGAGGAAGACGGATATTCCATTGTCTGCAAGGGCCGAGAATATACGGCGGTTGACACCGATGACGCCCACCATGGAAAGGCCCGTGACGGTGATCAGCGATGTCCCGCTGATGCTGGATATGCCTTTGATCGGCTTGCCGTCATCCTCGATATGCTGGCGTATAACTGATCCGGAAGCCTCGGGATGAAAAGTATTCTTTACCAGAATGGGAATATTCTTTACACATACGGGATATATTGTAGGGGGATATATCACCTTAGCACCGAAATTGGAGAGTTCCATCGCCTCCAGATATGTCAGGGAATTGATGGTGTAGGCGGTCGGTATCACACGCGGATCGGCCGTCATGAAGCCGTCAACGTCTGTCCAGATCTCAAGCACCTCCGCGTCGAGTGCGGCGGCTATGATAGAGGCGGTGTAGTCGCTTCCTCCCCTTCCGAGATTTGTCACATCTCCGCTGTCGGCATCCGTCGAGATGAATCCCGGCACGATATGGATTCCGGTAAGATTTTTCCCAAACTCATCTGTCACCAGATCATTTGTGAGCTGAGACGCAAGCATCGAACGGTGATGTTTTCGCTCTGTCTTGATGAAATTACGCGAATCATGAAGAATTGAGCCCTGTATAAGCCGGTTTACTATTTTTGAGCTCAACCGTTCGCCATAACTCACAATAAGGGCACGTGTTTTCTCACTGAGATCACGTATCAGCGAAAGTCCGTGATAGATCGAGGCTATCTCTGAAAGCATTATGTCGATTTCCGAAATGAGGTCATCAGGACGGTCGGTAATGACGTTTCTGATTATGTCATGATGCCGGGAGTAGAGTCGGTCAAGACCTTCCTTATATGCCGGATCGCCGGCTGCCGCTTTCAAAGATGTATTCAGAAGCAGATCGGTCACGCCTCCCAGCGCGCTTACCACAACCACACACGGGGAATGCTGCCCCTCGACTATATTTTTGAGATTCGCAAGTCCCTCCTCAGAACCTACTGAAGAACCGCCGAATTTCAGTACCTTCATAACCAGACAGTCAAATTGAAATGATATTTAGAATGCAAATTTAATTAATTTCCTTGATTTTTGCAAATGTCCTTACAATGCAATGACATATAACTTCTTTGACATAATGAGAGCCCGGTTAAAAGAAAAGAGCCCGGTGCAATACCGAACTCTTTCGATTTCCAGATAATGTTCATCCCATCCTACCTTTGAGAGTCAAGGGACCATAACCTTACCCGTGTAGTTACCTGTCCTCACCACATATATTCCTGCGTCCGGAAGTGTCACACAGCAATTATCACCTTGTGTATTCACTCGGGATATTGCCTTGCCGTCTAAGCTGAATACATTAACAATTGAGCCCGAGACAAGATGATTTATCACCAAGGTAAGTCCGTTTACGTAAATGATGGGCTCAAGTGCATAGGCGGCCACCACTCCGGAAGGGTCCGAGTCGAAAGAAATAGAGATTGATTCGTAATCATCTGATAAATTTCCGAGGTATCCTCTGAAAGAACCGAGACCGGCTCCTTCTTCAGCATGCACGAACAATCCATTGATATTGTCGAGAATATAGGAATCAGGGGCAAGATCGGAAAGATTCTCAAACGTTCCTGCAAGCACACCATCAGCTGCGGGAACGGAGGGTGAAAGAGTCAATGATCTGCGGCTGGCATACATTACTGTCGGAACTTCGCTTCTAATCACAAACGGACAGCATGCTTCTACATCTTTACTCTTTGTCAGAAATAAAGTGCCATCCCTTAATCCATCGACAGTCCCGATTTCCGTTCCTTTCAAGTCTTCCTGTTCCACACGGAACGGAAGGCAGGCTGTGTCATAGGATGACTCGACAGACCTGACATAATAAAAATCTTCTATATCAATATCTTTTAATATGTTAAAGTCCGATGCATCTACAAGTTTTGAGCGAAGGCATTTATTCCCGGATACGAAGTTATATCCTTCGGTGGGAGCGGTAGCCTTTTCATTATCGATATAGACATTTTCCATAGGCAGTCCCAAGTCAACTTTAACACTGTCACCATCCAAAGAAGTAAGCTCATAATATCCCATCGGTTCGATAGGATCCTCATAATAGCCGTTCTTTATCAGAAGAGGACGCCATGTTCCCTGCACATATGGCTTTGCTTCAAAGTAGTCGGTATTGGAATTAAGATTGTCGGCCAAGGTTCTAAACCCGTCTCTGCCAAGAGCAGTGATTCTTGAGTTCCCTTCATCATTTTCCGCCACCGCTCCGTATATTGCATCCTTGATGTAGAAGCAGTTGTTGAAGAGGGCAAAGTCGTTTAAAGGCTCATATGTAGCAGCTAAGTTTCCTACCGTGCAGCAATCGTGGTCAACAATTATGTCTCCCACGTTATAGCAATTGCTCATCGAGCTTCCGGAACGGTTGCCATGACTGTCCCAACTCGCCCAAACGTTCTGCGTCAAGCCGCCGACAATCATATTCTCCCCCATCGCATGTACCGGACCGGCATTGTAGCAGTTTCGTAATGTTCCTGCTCCACCGGCTACACCACCAATCCTCGATCCGACGGTAGAAGAGAATACATACCCGGCATTGTAGCTTGATATTATCGACGAATTATATTCATTGTTTCCTGCAATACCGCCAACATTCCTACCGTCACCGACACTTCCGGTATTGATGCAGTTACGAACTATACCGGAGGAACCACTAAGCCAACCTACAAGTCCTCCGCAGTTATTATTTGCATCAATATTTGAAATAGCTCCACTATTGAAGCAATTACCAACTTCTCCATTTGTTTTACCGACTATGCCACCTGCACTCTTAAGTCCTTCTACCTTTCCTGAGTTTGAACTGTCATACACATGTGAATGAAACTCACCCAAAGGCAGGATTCCACCTGCCATGGAATAGCTTACTATATGGCCGAAATTGTGGCATTCATATATTTCTCCACAATAGCAAAGGCCTACAATGCCTCCACACTGGCTCTTTGCCGATGTTGTGGATATGGTACCGTAATTCCTGCTTGTATATACTTTAGGAGTATAATATGTATCATACGATCTGCCACCGTCAAGACGTCCGACTATACCTCCTACAAACACGCTGTCTACATCACATATTATGTCTGCATGGTTTTCCGATGAGCGGACTATGTGGTTATAGTTATTGACACCTGAGATACCTCCGATACATGATCCCGGTGCCTGGGCTTCAAGCGTACCCTTATTTATGCAACCTGATATCGAAGAGGAATTGCAACCTACGATGCCTCCGATATAATCGTGATAATTGCTGGTGACGTATCCTTCATTTATGGAATTCGAGATATACGACTGTCCGATTGTTCCGGCTATTCCTCCTACCGGTCCCCACCCGTATGCAATCACCTTTCCCTTATTTACACAACTGTCAACTCTGGCCCTTACTTCTCCGGCAATTCCTCCGGTATAGCAGTTCCAGGCTTCTCCCCATTCGTTAGAATATGTTTCTCCGAGTATAAGGCCATGATTCTCACATCCGGAAATCATACCTTCATATATCTGACCTGTTATTCCTCCACCCTGATGAGTAGGTCCTGCTGATTTAACCGTCATATAGTTTTTACAGTTAATGATACTGCCTTTACACAGACCTACTATTCCTCCGGTGGCCACACCTCCGCAGATATATCCATCAGCAACATTCAGGTTTTTTACTATCGCATCCTTGGCTATATACCCGAACAGTCCGGAATTCTTTGCAGAGCGGTCATTGATATAAAGGCCGTAGATAGTATGGCCGTTTCCGTCGAAGATCCCGTAGAAACTCTTACCGTACGAGTCCTTACCGATGGGCTCCCAGACATTGAAACTAAGACTGTCTGCCGACAGCTTCCCCTCCGCATCTATAACATCGCTGTTGAGATGGATGTCGCAGTTCAACTGAACGTATTTGCCTTCAGTGTAGAATTCATTGTTATTGATTCGTTGTCTAAGCAGTCCAAGATCAAACGGTTCTTCAATGATGAATGGACTTTCCCTGGTACCGTCTCCTTTCAGTTCGTTTTCCTCCTGTGCCAGCCCATCAAAAGGACAGGCAAACAGAGATAATGCAATTGGCATCGCTCGTAATAGTCTGTACATAAAAACAATAGTTTATGCTGCTAACTCCCTACTATGCAGCTTGATAAAAAATTAAAAGCGTGAGAGCCGATACCCGTTGCCCGTCCCATGTGTAGAGGCCCTGGAATTGCCCATCATCGTAGAACGGACAACGCAGAAGCCTCACGCAGGATTATGTATAGCTACGTCACGCCCCGACGCTCACGCGCCGTCGTAGCGGAATGCATACACTCCCAATAGGCATCTACCGTTGTCTCAATCCTGACGATGATTCGAAATTTTCCAGGTTTCTACACATCAAGAAAGAGCGTCAGATAAACGCTTGTCATTAATATATGTCCGGTTATTTTTCCGACCAAGATATGAATATCACGGTCTGAAGAAATCACCGATGCAAAATTAGTGAAAGTTTTTTTAATCTGCAAATTCCTGAATTCACAATCAGCCAGGAGCGCTACTCTACTTTACAACAAGGCTTTTTGGGGAACGGCACAATTTGCAAAAAAGAGAAAGATTCTGTAATTTTGCAGATATATGAGAAAGTTCTTCCATTCAGCTACTTTTATATCGGCATTGCTATGTTCTCTGTCGACATCATTCCAATGTAAAGCCGAGCGGCTGTGGGATTCATTTATAAATCCTTCAGACGACGCCCGCACTAAACTTTGGTGGTTTCACGGTGAGACGGAAACTACACGGGAGGGTATCGACGCCGATCTGCAGGCATTCAAGGACGCCGGCATAGGTGGAGTTGTCTTTTATGATCAGACTCACGGCAGCCAGGAAGGAGCGACACCAGCCCTCTCCTCCGAATGGTGGGAGATGCTGAAGTATGCCGCCCTCAAGGCTAAGGAACTCGGACTTGCATTCGATGTAGCATCCACCAACGGCTATGTGGCAGGAGGCCCATGGATTTCTCCTGAATACGGAATGCAGAAGATAGTGACGCTTAGACCGGGAGAGGAACCTCCTGCCGGATTCCATCCGTTAGAGACCATATCAATTCCACTGCCTGACGAGACATCATTCATCGACACACTGATACTCAAAGACAGAGTTACGATATTCGACAACCAGCCATTTCAGATCACAGCCGACTTCGGGATGCCGAAAGAGATACGCACAATAAGCTACACCGCCAGGCCAAGAGGTAAAGGGGCATACGGCTCCATGAACATACCCGGCAAGCCACAGAAGGACTATTTCGGAGCTATGTATATCCTCTTCCCTCCTATCGGCCAACTCGAATGCAGCGACGACGGCATTAACTGGACGACAGTGACAGACCTCCGTGGAATCGAGGATGTGATAGGACATAAGAGCAGGAAGCGCACCATCAACTTCCCTCCTGTGACGGCACGCTTCTTCCGCCTTAACATCCATGACTGGCAGGGCCCTTCGGATAAGCATAACAACCTCTACCTGGAAAACGTACGGCTGATGAGCTACGACATGACCGACAATTGGGAAAACAAAAGCGGTCTTCGAAGCGAGCTCCAGTCGGAATGCTCCATAGACCCCAAATCGGATTTCAGACCTTTTACGGGAGAAGTGACGATAGGATATGCCCCGACGGGAGGACATGCAAAGCATGGGCGCTCACGCATAGTCTGGAAAGGAGACACTCTCACGGCAAAGACATGGCCGGAGGCTGACGTGCTGAGCGCGAAAGCCGCCGAACTACATTACAACAGTTACTTCAGGGCCATACACGATACGCTCGCCTCAATCGGATGCAAGCCCGGCGGAATGCAGATCGACAGCCATGAGGCCGGGATAGCAAACTGGACGGAAGATATGCCTGCGCATTTCAAGCGATTACGCGGTTATGACATAAAAAGATGGATTCCGGCCCTCGTCGGATACATCGTCGACAACCGGGAAGCTTCTGAAAAGTTCCTCAGTGACTTCAAACTTACACTCAGCGAACTTGTCAGGGAACAGTTTTACGGCACACTCGACTCTCTTTGCCGCCGCGACGGAGTGACGCTGACCTCCCAGGCCATGCTCGGATGCACTAATGACAACATCGCTTCACGCGGCAGCGTGGCCAAGCCGCAGGGAGAATTCTGGGGCTATCAGAAAGACGGAAACTACGACTGTCTCGACGCGGCCTCCGCCGCTCATCTCTATGGGAAAAAGATAGCGTCGGGTGAGGCTTTCACGGATTCCCCATACTTCTTTCCGGAAAACGAAAGCGACACCACATGGAAGGAACGCGGATGGCACGAGCTTCTGCGGATAGCGAATCTCGCATACTGCAAGGGTATAAATGAGTTTGTAGTGTGTGCCTCTTCATATCAGCCGTGGCTTGACCATAAATACGATGACTCGGCAAGCGCGC
>JAIEBK010000011.1 GCA_029070945.1 Muribaculaceae bacterium | reverse complement strand
TTCGGCCTTACTTATTGAAATACCCTCTTTCAGTTTTGTTGATTTAACATCGCTTTCCTGACGGCATTGCCTTGGCGGAGGATGTATATGCCGGGAGAAAGGGTTAAGGATGAAGAGTTAATGGTTGTTCCTGCGGGGATAATGCCGATATGGCGTCCGGCGGTGTCGTAGACGTCGCAGGGAAGCGATAGATCGATTTCCGCATCAAGTCCCTTTACGGATAAAGGTTCCGTGCCGAGTATAGGCATGATGTTTACCGCCGAAGCCTGAGGCATGGGGATCGAGAGGGTTTCTGTCGGATAGGTGTCAGTAGTGGATTTACCGCCTGAAGTGACTGTCACATTCCATCCGTTGACGTATAGGCCGTCGGCATCGGAAACAGAACTGACTGTCAGGGTTCGCTCCGGGAAGTATTTGCCGTTGAATTCCTTAGTCTGAAGTGGTATACCATTGACGACAAGCGTACGGTCGCTCCCGTCACCCTTCTCTATTGTCAGGGTGACGGGAGTCTTAAGTCCGAAGAAGCCTGCCAGGTGATTGTAGAAAAAGGAATGTCGCTGACGGGTCCAGTTGCGTGCGTTTTCGATCTCCTGAGAATAGTTGGGCCACCATGGATTGAACTGATCGCGGTGGTATTTGTATTCAAACTTTATGACATCATAACGTGTGTCGATACGGCTGATGATCTCCTCCGGACGTAGGAAATCGCCAAGATATACGGAGCATCGGTCGATGAACATATCCTTGAACTCAGTGGTGGTGAGGAGGTTGCGGAAAAGTCGGGTATGCTCCCATTTGTTTGCCCAGTCATTGCGGTTGTTGTCGTAGCCTTGAGTCGTGATCCAGTTGAGGGTTGGATAGTTGTAGCGTTCGCCGTAAAGACCCATCCCGAAGTCGGTGTCCTTTGCTACCCAGCGCCATCGGCCACCATCGGCTTGGGGACGCCACATTACGATGTTATTGCCCGGGAAGTCTTTATTGTCAAAGAAGATTCCCATTATCATGAGGTTGCAGAATTCCCCTGTGTCCATCAGGGCATCGAACTCATCGAAAGAATGTCCCTTCTCCTCATAAAAGTCCTTGAAAGCGTTGAAGCTGTCAATTGATCCCTCCTTGAGCTCGCTCCAGTTTTCAAGCATGTCGAGGTCCTCGAGTCCGTCATAATAGGAATATACATAGTCTTCGTTGCTTCTCGGACGTATGTTCAGGATTCCTTTGTATTCACCGTTGATGTAGAATATAGCGGGTCGTGATGGCTGCCAGTCGAGATCGCAGTTCATACCCATGCTCTGCTGTATGATGGCGTCGCGCATATACATGTAGTCGAAGTCATTGCCGGAGTTGCGCATCTCAAACGACTTGAACTCGTCGATTCCGGGAGTCTGATCAGGGAAGAACTCATAGTTGAAGCGTTTCTCGCCGAAACGCTTGTTGGCGTAGACGGCGAGTGACTTGAGGGCGTTTCCACGAGTCGCGCCACCTTTAACCCGGGTCTCGCATAGCTGGTTGATACTGCTGGGGGTATCAGCGCCTTCAAAGAATTCGTAATTTACGGGACGGCGCCAGTCGTACTCGTAGTTAGGAGTGTTGCCGTTATAGTTCCCCTTGACATATATGCCGAGCTTGTTGTCGTAGAAATAGTCACGGTTGGTGACTATAGAGACCACCGGAAGCGTCACCTTCCGAGGGTGCTTTATGTAGGAATGAGTCAGGGAGCGTGGCGACAGGTATCCGTCGCAGAAAAGCTTTGCCCTTACGGTGCGTGTCACAGACATATGTATCGGACCGGAATATACGGTGCTGGCTTCTGTCGGCTCCTTGCCGTCGAGGGTATAGCGTATCACTGTCCCTTCCGGTGCGTCTGCCGGGAGGGATAACTCAAGGTCGAAGACTTCCGAGGAGACCTTACCCGGAACACTGAAGACAGGATCGCCGAGAATCTCCTTGTATGTTTTTCCGCAGTTTGCGGCTCCGGGCGAGGGAACTGCCTGATAACCCCATTTATCGCCGTTGTCGGTCTGCCGGCCATATGCTATGTTGGGAGCCGGCTGTTTTTTCAGTCCTTCGAGATGGTCCACGACTTCATCATTTCTGAATAGATAGACCGCGCCGTCCTTACCGGATTCGAGCCTGAAGTCGGTGTGGCGCCCCTGGGCGGCCTTGTCACAGTAGATCAACATGTGTTTTCCTGCCGGAATGGATCCGGAAGGGAGTCTGTAGGCTTTCTGGGGTTTGTTCTTGGTGCCGAGGCTATATTCGGCGAGGTTCACGGCGTCGGGGCCGGGATTGTAAAGTTCGACCCATGAGTCGGGGAATTCGTTGAAGTCGTCCATGATACAGTCGATATTTGACTGCATTATCTCGTTGATTACGAGATGCGCGGAGGCTACCGGACATCCTGCGGCGAGGATCGTCGATAAAAATAGGGTCCTGATTGTGTTCTGCATGATAAAAGATATTGTGCTGCCTGAATATTTTTGCTATGTTGCAAATTTAAGCATAAAAACTTGGAACGACAAATAAATACTATATTATTTCAGAAAAATCAAGAAGAATAACCAATGCTTTTACCAAGAAACCAAGAGGGATCGAAACCTGAGAGACTTCGAAGTATTGGCAAGCACAGCTCGCAGTATTAAGTATCGTTGCTTCGCGCAGTATGGTGTTTTGTGGAGGGTGGAGAACGGAGATGGGAGAGCGGAGAAGGATTAAAGTCTACAGTCTTAAGAGATTGAGGTGGAAGGTCAGGGAACTACTGGAGGTTGCCAGAACCATTGATCGTCGGATGTGGTATATCTGGAATTGTCGTATTCGAAACCTGAGGGTACGAGGGTTACTGCGTGACCGGTTGGGTGATCGGTCTTCCCTTCCGGTTCGGCCTGATTGAAAGAGTTGGCTTCCATTAGATATAGGTTCTTTGCCATATATTCATCAAGATAGTACTCTTTTTCCTCCGTGTATCTGTGGTTCCAGTTCGCGTCCTCGTTAAGCATCAAGGGCATATCGTGCTGCAGACGGTATCTTACTTCGCCGGGATGAAGCAGTAGCCCGTTTTCATCTGTCACGAAAGCAGCGAAAGTGGGATCGACCCAGATCCATTTTCCCAGTGACTCGCTCCAAGCTACGGAAATCACATGGCAGTCGTTGTCGTTTTTCCAGTCTTTAGACATGCAGGTGATGTATCTGGATGGAATACCAAGCGAAAGGAGTGCCTCTGTCAGTGAGATGGCGAGCGCACGGCAGTTGTAGCCACAGCTGTCGTGCCTTGCGGAATCGTAGGTGTTTCTAAGATTTCTCGCTCCGGGTGCCAGTCCGTTGCTCCCGCTGTGGGGAATGTTGTCGTGAACCCAATAGAGCACGTTCTTGATACGGTCAATGTCAGTGCCGTTGCCGGCCACGCTGTCGAGGTTGAAGCGCACGCGCGACAATGTCAGCAGGCTATCGGCGGGATCAGCATATGAGAAGCTGATGTCGGGATGGTTTCCAACCGTGTATTCCGGGGATTCCTTGAGTATGTCGAGTTTGGTCTTTACGTCGTCGCCTATGTTCCAGGCATATTCCATAGCGGATTCAAGGGCCGGGAGCTTAGGACTGTCCATATTCTTCAGAAAGGGGATTATGGCTTTTGCATCCTGATAAGCCATTGCCCTCATCCATTGTCTTCCGCTACGTCCGGATGCGGTCAGGGCCTCTATCTGCCATTGCGCAAGCTTTTCAAGGTCGGACCGCAATCTTTCGTCGCCTGCAATCTTCTCGAATGTGGCTTTCGGGACATGTGTCTGCATCGGCTCAGGATTGATTACCGTACCGTCGAATACATATCCTTTAAAGGCTGGACATTTATATTCTTCTGTGACTTCAGGAAGGTCTGCGTTGATCACGATGCTTTCGAAAATTATCTTTTCGATGTTTGGCGTATTATATATGAGACCTCCCCCTCCGGTGCTTCCTACAGGGCCGCGGAAAGTGATTTTCTTAAGTCTCGGGCAGTGGGAGGCCATGGAGCAGTCAAAATGGCCGATTAGACCCTCGAATACTACTTCCTCAAGCGCCGGCATCCTATCGAAGGCACCTCCCGGCAGGTAGTCGATATTCCCGAATGTCACTTTCTTCAGTCTCGGGAACACGTAGCCGCTCAATTGCCCGATATTGCCGACATCCGGAATGTGGATTTCCTCGGCGTCGTATGGAAAGACGAGACTATCGGGAAACAGAGGTTGGGAGTCGCGGATGGGATCGGTGAAATAGCCCGGATCCTTAATCACGATATTCTCTGCGGTTGCTGTAAAGAGGGAAAGACTGAGTGCGGTCAGGAGTATCAGAGGAAGCTTATGCATGCCGGTAGATTTTGATGTAGGTATATATATTAAACGCACAACGAGTGCAGAACATTACCTCAGTCTTGAATTTTTCACAATTTTACAACGATTGTTTTGTAAGAATGTGGAAAAGAATTAAGTCTTTAGTGTTAAGTCTTCAGTCTTCAGTCTTAAGAGCGGTGATAGGCTACAGGAATTGAAAAAGGGACGCACGAACCGTCGTGCATCCCTACAGGGTTATTGATAAATCTTCGGATTACTTTGACTGGAGGGGAGTCATGTGGTAGCCGAGGGCATTGAGCTCCATCTCCATACCGGCGAGGTAGAGCTGATGGAGTGCTCCGACGAAGCATCCGAAAGCGGCTTCAGTACCGTTCTCTACCTGCTCGTGTGTCAGTAGGCTGTGGACGCGTGATGCACATTCGGCGACGAGCTCGATGATCTTTTCTGCGGCTTCACCTTCGTAGCCGAGCACTGTCTTCACGACTGTATCGTCTAAGTTGTCATAGCCGTCCTTGTCGCGTAGGGCTTCGTAGTAGTCGGTACGGTCTGCGTTAGCCACCCAGTCGGTATCCCAGTAATAGGCCATTGCCATTCCGACAAACATTATCCAGCCGAGTGATACGACGGGATACTGCTGGAATTCCTTGGCTCCGTCTGGGAGGTAGGCGCGGCCGATCATTGTCCATTTCTCCTCCACGTCGGGACATTCCGGGACATGGGGGTCGAGAGCTTTCTTATACTGGAGGAAGCTCGTGAGGTCTTCCCTTACCTTTTCTTCAAATTTCTTAGCTATTTCCTTGCTGTCGTTTTCCATTGTTTTAAATTTTAATGATCTTGGTATAAGTTTTATAAATTGTATAAGTTATATGAGCCGTATAAGCCTCATAATATAGCTGTAATTTAAACATCGGAGAGATAGCTTTGGTTCTTCAGACGGTGAAGGCTATGTGGTCGGGATAGTCGGGAGTGCCGAGGGGGAGGAGAGTATCGGTCTCTAAAGTTAAGAGTGCGGTGGGATTGTCGATGCCCCGGATGATGACCTGGCGGAGCAGGTGGCCGCGGAGGGCCTTGAGCTTGCCGGCATGGGGAGTGCGGACGGAGGCGCCATTCTGCTCTTTGAAGTCTGCTTTCCAGACTTTGGCAAAGTTTTTTACGAGTTTCCAGTCAATGCATTTGGCTGCGTCGGCAGGCAGGAGGTTGAGTATATTCTTCTCTCCGGTGTCTTTCAGTTGCCTTACGAGCCTGATTGTGACGTCTTTCTTCCAATAGGCGGCGAAAGTTTTGTCGTCGGTGGCGAGGGGAGTGGTGAAATCGAAGCGGTAGGGCTTGATTATATCTTCGGGGCGCAGCCAGCCATAAAGGGATGAGATGATGCGGACATTCGCAGCCGTGCGCTCTTTATCTTCCGGCGAGAGTGAGGGATAGTCGAAGTTCCTGAAGACAACTCCCGTGAAGGCATCGATAGCGCGAAGTCCGGTCTGCTTATTTGGGAATTCATAGGCCATACGGATTACTTTGGCAGCCATAGCAGGGCTTATCCTGATGACTGCGGCGATGTCGGCGACATTCAGGTCGGCGACGCGTGCCATAGTTTCGTCGGCAAAAGCCTCGCCTGCCGGGGTGTTGGCTTCGTAACACTCCCGGCTGACGGCTTGCTCCTTATCGAGCATTGTCTTGGATTCGGCTATAAGGGTGAGCATTCTTTTCAATGATAAATCATTAAGACAGAGCCTGGTCGAGATCGGCGATGATGTCTTCGACGTCTTCGATGCCGACTGAGAGGCGGACAAGATCGGCTGGAACGCCGGCTTCGCGTAGCTGTTCGTCGGTGAGCTGGCGATGTGTGTGGCTCGCGGGGTGGAGTACGCAGGTGCGTGCGTCAGCCACATGGGTGACGATGGCGATAAATTTCAGTTTGTCCATGAATTCGATCGCGTCTTCCCGGGTGCCTTTCAGTCCGAAGGAAATCACGCCGCAGGTACCATTCGGCATCTGTTTCTTAGCCAGTTCATAGTATTTGTTGCTTTCCAGTCCGGCGTAATTGACCCAGCTTACTTTGGGATGCTTCTCAAGCCATTGCGCCACCTTCAGGGCGTTCTCGCAGTGGCGAGGCATACGGAGATGCAGCGTTTCCAGTCCGAGATTGAGGAGGAAGGAGTTGTGGGGAGACGGGATGGAGCCGAGGTCGCGCATAAGCTGCGCGGTGGCTTTGGTGATGAAAGCGTTCCTGCCGAATGCCTTTGTGTAGGTGAGGCCGTGGTATGACTCGTCGGGTGTGGTAAGTCCCGGGAATTTCTCTGCGTGGGCCTCCCAGTCGAAGTTGCCGCTGTCTACTATCACGCCGCCTACGCTTGTGGCGTGTCCGTCCATGTATTTTGTAGTGGAATGGGTCACAATGTCGGCACCCCATTCGAACGGGCGGCAGTTGATTGGCGTTGCGAAGGTATTATCGACAATGAGAGGAACACCGTTCTCGTGAGCTACTCTGGCGAACTTCTCGATGTCGAGCACATCATTGCTGGGGTTGGAGATGGTCTCGCCAAAAATCAGCTTTGTATTGGGACGGAACGCGGCGGCAATTTCCTCCTCTGTAGACTCCGGGCTGATGAATGTGCACTCAATGCCCATCTTCTTCATTGTTACGGCGAAGAGATTGAATGTTCCGCCGTAGATGGCTGACGAGCATATGAAGTGGTCGCCTGCTGAGCAGAGGTTGAAGACTGCATAGAAGTTGGCGGCCTGACCGGATGAAGTCAGGATAGCGGCAACACCTCCCTCAAGTTCGGCGATCTTGGCGGCAACCGCATCATTTGTGGGGTTGGCGAGCCGGGTGTAGAAATATCCGCTCTCCTCGAGGTCGAAGAGGCGTGCCATCTGTTCGGATGTAGAGTATTTGAATGTGGTGCTCTGGATTATGGGGAGCACCCGGGGCTGTCCGTTTTCGGGTTTCCATCCTCCCTGCACGCATATTGTTCCTTTATTGGTTTTCATCGTT
>JAIEBK010000109.1 GCA_029070945.1 Muribaculaceae bacterium | reverse complement strand
AAGATTTATTAATGTTGATTCTTATGCTATCAGAAGTCTCCCACTGCGTTGGGCTTGCTCCATGTGGGGTTGTTGTCACCGAGAGCATGGTTGGCTTCTACCTCGTTGTTAGGAATAAGGAACGGCTTAAGCGGAGCTTCCACATTGTAGATCCAGTCAATGTCCCAGCCTCCGCCACGGCGGTCCAGAGGCTTGTTGAGACGGAGAAGATCGAAGTAGCTGAGACCCTCGCCCCATAGCTCGATACGGCGCTGACGCCATACTTCGTCGAGGAATTCCTGGCCGTTAAGGGTGCAGGTGTAGGAAGGATCGCGGTAGGTCTTTACGAAGTTCTCAAGTATCGACTTGCCGTCGCCGCCGCTTCTTGCTGTTGCCTCAGCCTGGATGAGATACATTTCCTCGATTCGCATCAGGATGGGAGATGTAGAGTTGGTCGTGGTCTGGAGTACATCCTCATACGGACCGAATTTCACCTGTGTGTAGGGTTCCGGGTCGTAGCCTCTCGGGCTCATGAGAGCCTGCTGGTTGGCGTTGAGGTTTGCGCTCAGGCAGTCCTCGTCAAGCCACCATCCCTTGCGGCAGTCTGTGTCGGAAATGGATTCATACAGACTCTTGTTGATCATTCTCCACGCGCCTACCGAAGCATAGCCGTAGTTGAGCGAGCCCATGTGCGATGGCCAGTTTATGATACCGGAAGTCACTACGCGGTCGTTGGGCTGGATGAAGACACACCACATGAGGTTGTGGTCGTTGGCATTGTTGAATGCCGGACGGGATGCCTCTGCGATAGAATAGGGCCTGATGCCCTCCTTGTTGCCCTCGGCTATTGCACTTGCTGCGTCAGAAGCGGCAGCCTGCCAATTATTCATCACAAGATTTACACGCGCACGAAGGCCGTATGCAGTGGCAAGCGATACGAAACGCTTTGTGCCGGTATCAGCAATATGGTCTACCCCAAGGCCGGAGTCGCTGAGAAGCTGGATGGCCTTGTCAAGGTCGGCCATGATCTGCTCGTACACTTCTCTTACTGTGGCGCGGGGGGCGCCATCGGCAGCTGCCTTGTCGGCATTCTCTTCTGTTATGATCGGTACGCAGGGAAGGTCTTCGTGTCCATTGTAAGTGAACTGAAAGATCTGTGCCAGATTGAAATATATATATGCGCGGTTAGCGAATCCCTGTGCCACATAGAGCTGTAGTTCGGGATCTGTGGTGTCTGCGGATATATTCTTCAATACTGAATTGGCTGAATCAATGATCTTGTAGGCATGATACCACGACATGTTGTTGAGGTAGTTGTTGTTGCCGCCTAAATCATATTCATTGACTGTGGCAAACCAGTTGTAACCTATGTTGGGAGATACGAAGTCGATGCCGGCGCTTTCAAGTATCATAAGCACGGATGGCCATCCGAAGTCAAGGTGGGCACTGCTGTAGACAGCACAATACTGGTTGTAGGTGGAGGAGATACCCACCACGCCGGCCTTTGCAAGCTCAGGATTGATTCCTATGGCCTCCTCTTTCTGTCCGGTAGTGACGTAATAGTTGTCGGGCAGAGTGTTAAGATCGTTGCAGGCAGTAAGCGCCGATGCGACCATCATTGGTCCCAGAGCGTATGCCGCTATGTTTTTAAATGATATGTTCATTTTATTTTTTCTTAATGTTTGGGATTGATGATGGTTTAGAATTCAAATCTCAGACCGCCGGAGATTGCGCGAGAGCCGGTATAGGTGGCACCCTCAGAATTTACATAGTTCTGACGGGGGTCAAGACCTTTGCGTGCGGCAAAGAGGCAGAGGTTCTCGCCGGCCGCATATATGCGGAGGCTTGAAAGTCCCATCTTCTTTACGATGTTCGACGGGAAGTTGTAGCCGATGGTCACGTTCTGGAGCGAGAGGTAATTGCT
Organism: Muribaculaceae bacterium; assembly: GCA_029070945.1. Classification (GTDB taxonomy): domain Bacteria; phylum Bacteroidota; class Bacteroidia; order Bacteroidales; family Muribaculaceae; genus Lepagella. Next base: position 10,701 of record JAIEBK010000109.1, on the reverse strand, counting down.
TGAGGTGAGCCAGCGGGTAGAGTTATAGTTGGTGTAGGAATCCTGACCGTCGAGACGCGGAACGTCGGTGTTGGGATTCTCCGGTGTCCATGCCTTGTATATGTCGGTATGCCAGTTCTGACCGAGACGGTCTGTGGCGCCACCGTGCATGAGGTCCTGATATGTATAGTCCCAGATCTTGCCTCCGAACTGATATGCGAACGCCAGACTGACGTCTACGCCGAAGAAACTTACGCTCGTGCCGAAACCGCCGTATGCCTTAGGCATAAGATTTCCGGTCGACTTGCGGTTGTAGCTGTAGGCATGGCTTGCATCGGTAGAAAGGAACTCGTCGCCTTCGTGCAGGATGTTGCCTTGCTCGTCTTTCATCACATTTTCATCGCTGTCCAACTTAGGATTGGCATCCCAGTAGAGAGCGAGACCGGTAGCGGGATCCACTCCTGCATAGTCTACGAGGTAGAGCTGGAACATTGATTCGCCCTCGCGGTAGATACGGTTGCCGCTGATGAGTTGTCCCTTGAGGTCCGGATGCAGTTTAAGCACCTTGTTGTTGACGCCTGTGATGTTGAAATTGATGTCCCAGGTCACCTTCTTTGTATGGATCGGACGTACGTTAAGCTCAAGTTCCACACCATTGTTGCGCATTGAGCCGATGTTCATAGGTATAGAGCTGTAGCCGAGCGAGGGAGATACGGGCTTATTGTAGAGCATGTCGGAGGTCTGGCGGTTAAAGTACTCGAGTGTACCGGACACCATACCCTGGAGGAAGCTGAAATCGAAGCCGACGTTGAAGTTGTTGGATGTCTCCCAAGTGATATCCGGGTTTCCCTTATACTGGAGCTGACCGTCTGACCATACCCCGTTAGCACCGGTGATTCGGTACTGATCTGCCCATGCGTAGTAGCGGCACTGGTTGGTGGCGCGTCCGAGGTCATCGTTACCCTGCTGGCCGAAAGAAACTTTAAGTTTCAGCTGGTCGAGCCAGTTGGCGTCAGACATGAACGGCTCTGCTGCGAGGTTCCATGCGCCTGACAGAGACCAGAATGTACCCCACTGATGCCCGGGAGCGAAGCATGAAGATGCGTCGCGACGAACGCTGGCGCTAAAGAAGTAGCGGTCGTCGAATGAATAGTTGACGCGTCCGAAGATACCGCGTGTAGCGTACTTGAGCACTCGGCCATAGGGGTTCTTATTGTCGATGGTGTTGTTGATCACCCAGCTGTTAGGAAGATAGAGGTTATAACCTACGCCTTCCAGTTCCTCATAGTTCCAGTCATAGCTTTCATATCCGAGGAGGACGTCAAGGTCATGCTTGTCGGCGAAAGTACGGCTGTAGTTGGCGAGAGCCTGGAGGTTGATGGCGCGTGAGCGGTCGAATATCTGTACTGCAGAGCCTCCGTATTGTGAGCTCTGGCCGTAAAGGGAGCTGCCGAGGCTATGGTAGCGTTCGTTGTCGAGATATAGGCCGGCTGTGCCGGTCACTGTCAGACCCTCTACCGGAGTGAGCTGGATATACCACTTGCCGTTGAAGATATCATGCAGATAGTCTTCGGTGTTGTATGCCAGGTCTCCTGCAGGGTTCGACTGGCTCATCCAGTTGCGTGCATAGGGCACTACTGCGCGGTTGCCGTAGTCATAGATAGGGAGGCCATACTGCTCGTTATACATTATCTTCTTGTCGGCGCCGCGCACATACATAGGATAGTAAGGTGCTATCTGGTCGGCCATAAGGAATGCGTTGCCCGATGAATTGCTGTAGTCGCTTGTCTGGTCGCCGGGATAGCCCGAGTTTATGTATGTATAGGTGAGGTTGGTTCCGATCTTGAGCCATTTATTAAGCTGGTAGTCAAGAACTGTACGTGTGCTCAGACGGTTGAAGTGAGATCCTTCGATTAGGCCCTCGTCGCCGAGATAGCCGCCTGATACGAAATATGTGAACTTGTCGTTGCCGCCTTTTACACTGACATTATATTCCTGACGGAGACCGTCGCGAAGCTGTTTGCTCCAGTCATCGGGAGTATAGTAGTAGTCACCTGCGGTGTAGCCGAGAGTCGCGTTTGGATTGATCTTGCCGTCCGCGCCGATGAGTCCTTCACCTTCCGGAAGGGTATATACCTGATAGCCGAGACGTGAGAATATGTTTGCGTTTGCCTGGGCATGTGCCTGGGCGGCCGACATGGTATTGTTGTAGTAGTACCCATTGTAAAGTGTACGGTAGACCTGCTCTACATATGCGTCTGTCGACTTGATGACGTCGTAGTTAGGCACTGCACGGTGGTTCTGACCCCAGCGGGCATCGACTGTCACTTTAGCGTTGCCGGTGGCGCCTTTCTTGGTTGTGACAAGGATGACGCCGTTGGCACCGCGGGCACCGTACAGGGCAGCAGCCGCTGCGTCCTTAAGAACTGTCATCGACTCGATATCCTGGGTGTTTATGTCTGATATATTGCCGTCGTAAGGAACGCCGTCGACTACATAAAGGGGATTGTTGGATGCGCTGAGTGAGCCGACACCGCGGATACGTACTGTAGGAGCAGTACCCGGCTGGCCGTTATCGGTCATAAGCTGAACGCCGGCGATCTTACCGTTGAGTGCGTCAGTTGCATTCGATACAAGCGCGTCCTGGATCTGATCAGCTTTAACAACGGAAGCAGAGCCAGTGTAGGCTGATTTCTTAGCAGTACCGTAAGCGACTACTATAAGCTCGTCAAGATCACTGGAGGCGTCCTTGAGTCCTACGTTTATATGGTCGGCGATAGCTACCTTCTCGGTATGCATTCCCACGTATGAGACAACGAGTGTCTTTGCGTTGTTAGGGACGTTTTTCAATGTGAAATTACCGTCAAGGTCCGTTGCGGTACCGATTGTGGTACCTTCCACCTGAACGGTGGCTCCAATCACGGGATGATCATCAGAGGCTGAATAGACATATCCTGTGACTGTGCGCTGTCCCAGCGCCGACATCACAAAGATTGTCATGATAGCCATTAGTGATAGCAATCTTTTCATCTTAGTTGAGTTTAATATTACTATATGGTTAATTTTTGTTGTTTTTTACCTGTTGTTTGCCACGTGTACATATAAAATCAGTGCGGTTTTTACCGCACCCTCTTTAACATAAAAACACATTTTGGTTAAAAAAGTTTTAAGATTAGGCAAATTTTTGAAATATTCCTTTAAAATTCTTAATTTTTTACGACTTTAAATTTATGAATATTAAAAAATGTTGCCATTTTGTTACTCGTTATGCTATAGCAAAAGTGTCTTTAGTAAGATTGTATGGATATTTGAAACAAATCTTATGTTATGGACAGAATCAACAGAAATTTAAAAAAGATCAAGGAGCCTGTCAGGCTACGTGCGAAAAAACTTGCCAACGGAAATCTTTCATTATATCTTGACACCTATAGCAAAGGAAAAAGAAGCTATGAGTTTCTGAGGCTTTACCTGATTCCGGAAAATACTTCCGCCGACAGAATGGCCAACAGCGCTGTTTTGTCGGCGGCTAACGCCATAAAAGCAGCCAGGATAATCGCTGTCGTAAACGGAAAGGCGGATATCAGGACTCCATGCGGCGATATTTCAATGTATGACTGGATAGGAAGGATAATTGAAAAGAAGACCGGCTTTAGGGTTCGCTCAAGCATAAACCTGATGAGAAGACTGAGAAAACACCTATTTATATACAGGAGAGAAGTAAGACTTAAGGATATCGACCGTTTTTTCTGTGTGGGTTTTGCCGACTACCTTCGTTCGGCCCGCGCGCTTAATTCGAAGAAAACGTTGGCGGTATCAACACAGTGCGAGCTATTCAACGCCCTTTCAATGGTTCTTAACGAAGCCGTAAGGATGGATTTGCTGCAGAAAAATCCTATGTGTCAGCTTACCAACACCGAGCGGATAAAGAATCCGGAATCTACCCGTGAATATCTTACCCCGGAAGAAGTAAGAAATCTTATCAGTATCTCTGCCGCCAATATAGTGGCCGGCGACGATGTCGCGGCTTTCCTGTTCTGTTGCTTCTGTGGCCTCCGCTATTCCGATGTGGCTGATCTTAAATGGAGTAATATCATGGATACGGCCGTCGGAAAGGAAATCAATATAAGGATGAAAAAGACACTGCGCCCGGTAAACATACCATTATCTCAGCAGGCATGTGCACTTTTACCGCGGAAAGGGAACCATGATGACAAAGTATTCTCTTTTCCGCACTATGGCATGACATTGAAAAAATTAAGAAAAGCGGCGGCTTCCGCCGGAATTAAGAAGAAAGTAACATTCCACGTATCCCGGCATACATTCGCCACAATGATGCTTACAGCCGGTGCCGATCTCTATACCATCAGTAAGCTTGTAGGCCACAGCGATATCCGGACCACTCAGATCTACAGCAAAGTGGTAGACCGAAAAAAGCGCGAAGCCGTGGCTCTCCTCGACCGCTTATTCTGAAGCTAATCAAGCCATAAGAATCACAACTGATATGCCTCAGCGGAGGGACGGCTATAATGGTCGGCCCTCCTTTTTTAATCAATTCCTGTATCCGTTTTGTGACCTTAAATTCAGGATTAGATATATTATTCATTTAATACCATAGATTTATCCGCACATCTTACTGTATGGTGAAACTTAACCATATATTTTTGGAAAAAAATCATTCAAACAACCAAATTAATACAGTATGAGAAAATTGTTTCTAATTTTGGTGACGTTGATGATGTGCAGCTGGAGCGCCTATGCCCAGAACGCTACTTATCACGGCACCGTTGTGGATGCGGAAACTGATGAACCGCTTATCGGAGCAACCGTCATGCCCATAGGTGGAGGACAAGGCACCGCCACTGACCTCGACGGCAACTTTACGCTTACAGTACCGCAGTACGTAACCCAGGCAGAATTCTCCTATGTAGGCTATAAACCCGCTACCATGCAGCTCACTGACAGAATGGTGGTAAGGCTTTCGACTTCAGCTACCGCTCTCGCAGACGTGATGGTGGTTGCTTTCGGTACCACTACCAAGGAAGCGTTTACCGGTTCGGCTTCCGTTGTGAATGCGGATGACCTCAAGAGCCGTACTACCGCCAACGTTACAGATGCACTCGTCGGCAGCGTCCCCGGCCTTCAGCTCCGCAGCAGCACGGGTGCTCCCGGCTCAGGCAACGGCGATATCTCTATCCGTGGTATATCATCCATCTACTCTGACACCCAGCCGTTGATCATCGTGGACGGCGCTCCTTATCCTGAAAGCCTCAGCAATATATCGCAGGACGATATAGCCTCTATCTCAGTGCTTAAGGATGCTGCCTCAGCTGCCCTTTACGGTGCCCGCGGTGCTTCCGGTGTGGTCATCATCACCACAAAGAAAGGCTCGAATAAGGAAGCGGAAATCAAGGTCAATGCAAAATGGGGCGCCAACACCCGAGCCGTGCAGGAATATGACGTGATTACTGATCCGGGCGAATACTATGAAGCTTTCTATGCCCAGATCTACAACTACAACTTCCTCCAGCAGGGTATGACTTCCGAAGCAGCAAACGCCGCTTCCAACCAGATGATGCTCAATCTCCTCAAATATAATGCCTATACAGTTCCCGAAGGAGAGAATCTCATCGGACTCAATGGTAAGCTGAACCCCAATGCGACTCTCGGACGCTATTATCAGCTCAACGGAGTGAACCGCTACCTCATTCCTGACAACTTCAACGATATCGCCTATCAGACCGGTTTCCGTCAGGAATATAACTTCAGCGTCAACGGCGGCAACGAGAAGTCAAACTTCTATGCCAGCCTCTCCTACCTCGGCGAGGAAGGTATTCTGAAGCCTTCTGACTATGATCGTGTCACTGCCCAGATACGTTCGGAATATCAGGTGAAGAAGTGGCTCAAGCTTGGCGCACGCGTACAGTATACACATTCTTCTACCACGGGCAACTCCGATATCAGCCAGAACTACGGAGCCGGAAATATCCTTTACTGGACAGCCATGGCTGCCCCCATCTTCCCTATGTATGTCAGGACATACGATGAAGTGGACGGAAAACCCGGAACTCCCTATATTGAGAAGGATGCCAACGGCAATCCCAGATATGACTTCGGTGTAAGCACATACGTAAACGGTTCACGTCCGTTCTCCTCTCCCGGCAACGCGATCGGTGCGCAGGCTCTTGACATCGCGCAGACCACACGCAACGCGATCAACGCCACTCTTAGCGCTACATTCGACTTCACTGACTATCTGAAGCTCGATGTGCTCAGCAACGTAAACTGGGGCCTTAACCAGTATACTTATTATGGCAGCATGTACAATTCGCTGAATACAAGCGTAAACGGCAAGCTGGCCAAGAGCAACACCAACAACGTGCGTACCAACAATTCGCAGACCCTTACATTCTATAAGTATTTCGGCGACCACTACCTCAATGTTCTTGCGGGTCATGAATACTACCGTGTAGACGCCAACTTCCTGCAGGGCTATGCGGAAGGTGGGTTCTCTCCCGAAATCCTCGAGCTCTTCGCTTTCGCAAACCATAACTTTCCGCAAAACACGTCTTACAAGAGCCGTTACAACGTGGAAGGTTGGTTCGGAAGCGCACAGTACAACTTCAAGGAAAAATACTACGCATCGGCATCCTACCGCCGTGACGCCTCTTCCCGGTTTGCGAAGGCTCACCGCTGGGGTGACTTCTGGAGTGTAGGCGCAGCATGGATGATGTCGAAGGAGTCTTTCATGGATGCTTCCAAGAACTGGCTCGACTATCTTAAGGTCAAGGTTTCTGTCGGCCAGCAGGGTAATGACAATCTTGGCGGCAGCTACTTCTGGATCGACAACTACAATCTCATTCCCAGCAGTAATACCACTGTATCTCCGACATTCCGTGTGCTCGGCAATCCTACCATCACATGGGAGACTACCACCAACCTGAATGCAGGTGTTGAATTCGGATTCTTTAAGAACCGCCTCTTCGGTAACATCGATTTCTACAACAAGAATACAAGCAACCTTCTCTTCTGGCTTTCCATTCCGGAGTCTATGGGTTCGCGCGGTTACTATGGAAACATGGGTACCATCCGCAACACAGGTGTGGAAATCGCACTCACCGGTACTCCTGTACAGACCAGAGACTTTGAGTGGAGCATCTCCGCGAATATATCGACCAATAAGACCCACATCGTATCCCTGCCCGCTTCGAAGACAAGAAACTACGGAGGCTTCTATGAAAACAACCACTGGTATCAGGAAGGCGGCGAGCTTTACAACTACATGACATATGCGTTCGCCGGCGTGAATGAAAAAGGCGAGGCTCTCTACTACTACGATCCTGCACTTATCGATGAGGAGACCGGTGCCATGAATACCGCATGTCCCGGCACACTGAAGTCGAAGGAGTACGTGACTACTCAGACCACCGAGGCTTCACGCTATACCTGTGGTTCGATACTTCCCAAGGCTTTCGGCGGTCTCAGCACCACGGCCCGCCTGAAATGGTTTGATGTGACACTCAATTTCGACTATCAGCTCGGAGGCAAAGTATTTGACGCACGCTATGCAACACTCATGGCTCCCGACGCCAACCTGAGCTCTACAGCTGCAACCGCTATCCATAAAGACTGGGTAAAGGAATGGAGTCCCTACAACACTTCTTCTGACCTTCCGCGCTGGCAGATCGGCGACCAGATGGGCTATGTCGCATCAGATCGCTTCCTGACAAACGCAAGCTATCTCAATTTCGCTTCATTCGTAGTCGGCTTCACCGTGCCTAAGTTCTGCAAGGAGATCCAGAAGCTCCGCTTCTATTGCGCGGGCGAGAACCTCTGCTTCTGGTCGGCACGTAAGGGTCTTGACCCGAGATTCCGCTCTACGGACGCAGATGACAATGCCTACGACGGCAACGTGTCTGTCGGCGGATATTCCCCGATGCGTACTATATCAGGCGGCGTGGAGATTACTTTCTAATGATTACCTAACTAAATCATTAAAATCGTAAAAAAATGAATAAACTATCATTATATCTGGCCGCCGGCGCCCTACTGACAATCCCTGCTTCCTGTATTCAGGAGTTCGCGCCTCAACAGAACGGCTATATCACTTCCGACCAGGCTTCAGCGGCCCCCGGAGCATACGATAACTTCGTGTCGGGAATCATTGACAACAACAACGGTCATTTCTTCTTCGGCGCGACCGACCATTTTGCAAATGACTTCGGCTACTCTTCCTTCATACTGGAGCGCGACGCGATGGGCAACGATATTGTGACTTATGGCGGCAGCACCAACTGGTTCTCCACCTGGTATGAGGCAAGCTATACCCTCGGCCCTACCTATCGGAACTGCCAGTATCCATGGACATTCTATTTCAGCCAGATCAAGGCCTGCAACACTGTCCTCAATATGGCCGGCGATGATCCGGATGACAGCCGTAAGACCGGTGCCGGTATAGCTTACACGATGCGCGCCCTTTATTATCTTGAACTCGCGCAGATGTTTGCTCCCCAGACTTACGGTGCCGACAAGAATGCCGTGACTGTGCCAATCATTACACACAAGACGACTATCGAGGAGGCTCAGAACAATCCCAACGCAACCAACGAAGTTATGTATGCATTCATACTTTCCGACCTTGATCAGGCGGAGACGTTGCTTGCCGACTATAACCGTCCCAACAAATATACTCCTGACCTTTCAGTGGTATATGGACTCAAGGCACGCGCTTACCTCGTAATGTGCGACTGGGCTAATGCCGAGAAGTATGCGAAACTCGCAGCCGAGGGTTATGAAGTACTGACCGCAGACCAGTATACCGACCGCAACAACGGCTTCAACAATGCCGAGTGGGGTAACTCATGGATGTTTGCCATCGAGGTTAAACCGACCGATCCCTGCCAGACCACTAATGACGGTGACAACAGCTGGGGAACATGGATGATCTGTGAGTTTCCGGTTGGAGACGAGGGCCTGGGCTACTACAATGCCTATGGAGCCTGCAACATCATGGACCGTCATCTCTATGAGACCGTGCCGGCTACAGACTGCCGTAAGAAATGCTATCTTGACTTTGCAATTGATGAGATGGAGAGTAAAGAAGAGGTTCTGGCTGCGCTTGCTGAATACTCCGATGTTCCGGAATATCTTTTCGGTACCGGTCTTGCCCAGAATCAGTTCGGCGGTCTTCCCCTTAAGTTCCGTTCCAAAGGCGGCAACCACAGCGATCCGCAGTATGTAGGCTGGTGTGTCGATATCCCCGTCATGCGCGTGGAGGAGATGAAACTGATCGAGGCTGAGGCCGCCGGAATGCAGGATGAAGGACGCGGCAAGGCGCTCCTCGAGGCATTCGCTAAGACCCGTGACCCGCAGTATGAATACGGCAAGCACAACGAGGCTTACTACAATTCCTCGACACCCGCTTTCCAGAATGAGGTATGGTGGCAGCGCCGTATAGAGTTCTGGGGTGAGGGTCTCGCCACTTTCGACATCAAGCGTCTGCAGAAGGGTATCATCCGCAGCTATCCCGGCACAAACCATATCGAAGGATACCGATGGAACGTGCAGGGTGTACCCAACTGGATGAATCTCTGTATCGTGCAGACCGAGACGAACTATAATATCGCGGCCAAGACCAATCCCGCTCCTGTGGCTCCCAAGGAGGATTCACCCGAATACGTATGGTAATTTCAATCATTTAATCATTTGACTAAGATGAAAGCATTAAAATATATCCTCATGCTCGCGGCTGCTCCCATGTTTTGGGCCTGCAGCGCCGACATGGGCACGGAGCCCGGTACAGATCCGGATCCCGTTGTCACCCTTTATGCATATGCTCCTGCAGGCGACTACAATCCCGACAATGACATCACTGTGCGCTTCGTGACCAACAATAAGGTCACTTCCGTGAAATACCTCTTGGCTCCATCGGTAGATGTCAAGGATCTTAGCGAGGGTCAGTTGCTCTCAAAGGTGGAATCTGAAGGAACTACTGTCGAGAATCTCGGGGGAAACAGTTTTGCTGACGTCACTCTTACCGATATCCATGGCGACTATGTGATCGCTGCTGTTGCCAATGGATCATCAATCGGCAACTGTGTAAGTTTCACCGGACTTAGCTGGGAACTCCTCAAGGAAGGCACATTTGTGTACAATAATGATATCGTTCCGGCAATAGCCGGCATTGAATCTGTGGAGGCCACCCTCGAAAAATGCACTACCGACGACAACCTGTATCGGATAAATGGAGTTTTCGGTAAGGGTACGTCTCTAAAAATGGATATGCTCGACATTGAGGGAGAAGATGAGGACGGAGTCTACCGTTTCTTCAGGGTCAAGCAGACGGCTACGCCTTGGAGCTATGGTAATTACGGCACTGTATCCGTTCGTGATATCGGCTATTGGCAAAATAACGAGGCATACGTCACCAGTGGCGGCTTTGAAAGCGGTCTTTACGAGGATGGTTCAGCATTCTTCTATCTGCAGTGGAATGTGGCTGCCGGCAACCTCGGCTACAACTACAGCTTATTCATACCTTACGAGTGATTCGTTTTCATAAGATGATAAAGAAGAGGGTATACGCTCGGGCGTATACCCTCTTTACTTCTATGATGCACAGGAACCGTCAGGTAAAAAAGACCGGTCGGCCGGCATTCATGGATGCCGACCGACCGGTCTTGTACCTCCGAGGGGAATCGAACCCCTATCTAAAGTTTAGGAAACTTC
>JAIEBK010000108.1:10375-12590 GCA_029070945.1 Muribaculaceae bacterium | reverse complement strand
TCATCGTTCCAGCCTTTTCTCGGACTGGCATTTATTCCTATAACTTTCATTTTGTCTGAGTATTGATGTTTTCATTAAAACAATATGGAATATCGGTTTGTTTGAACATTAAATATTCCATTTGGTTGCATTAATTTCCCATTATGCTTCAAAATAAAAAAAATGAGAATAATAGATATTGACACGACGACAAAGGAAAACCCTGCAGGATCTCGCTTTTCAAAAGACCTATTCATCTATCACGGTCCTTGGCAGGATGAGGAAGGACAACTTTTCCGACTTGACACATTATGTATATATTTTGTCAGGAGTGGGAGTCATAAGTTCGTGCTAAATTCAAGAGAATATGTTGCAAACGCCGGAGAAATAATCATATCCCATCCCAATGACTTCTTTTATGATCTCAGATTCTCCGACGATTTCTATTGCACTTGTGTTTACTGCGCACTCGATTTTGCATCAGAAGGCGTAGATCCCCTACATTTCCAACAATGTCTCCGCTATCTGCGTGACGAACCAATCCTTCATCTTGACAAGGAACAACTTTCGTTAATGACTTCGTATGTTTATATTATGGAGAAAAGAAACAGTTCAGATACATCACGAGGCTATCCTAAAGCAACGGAACTGATATGCAAAGCTTATATATCAGATATTTTCAACTTGCTATTGCAGGAAACTCCAATAGCAAAAAATCCAGAGACCAGAACCCGTCCTACGACTATCTATCAGGACTTTATTGATATTCTTGCAAGCAGTCGCAAAAAAGAACGTAATGTAAAATATTATGCAGAAAAATTATCGATTACACCCAAATATCTATCGCATATATGCAAAGTAATTAGCGGAAAGACCGCACCCGAATGGATTAAGGAATATGTCATGAATGATGCCCTACGCTATATCGTGGGAACAGACTTCTCAATCAAAGAGATAGCCATGCAACTGGGGTTTTCCAATTTCGCTTTTTTCTGCCGCTCTATTAAAAAGCATTTTGGCAGAACACCTCTTGAATTACGAAATCAAAATATTCATGGAGATTCATATTAAAAACCATAAAGATGTCATCCTATCTAAATAATGTTTAGAGACTATACATTAATATGTTCTACTTATGAATTACACTTAAAATTTAAGAATACTATTGCTTTACAGAGACGGCCTAACTCACAATAAAACACTTTCTATATGGCGCCGTGTGTCTATGTGCCTATCTTGGAAGATTACACCGGCTGATATGCTCCGTGTCTATAACACCGAGCATACTCAGCCGAGTCTTTTTATGACAACTCTGGCGTTGCCGAATGACGGCATACACGCCAAAGATATCGAGGTTTGCCTACGGCTGCTCTTCAATGTCTTTCGCGTCAATGCTGCTTGCCTATTATAATTTATCAGAAATTAGAACCAAGTATGTTACTCTTATAAATAAGCATAATTAAGTAAGTATATAAATCGGCAAGGATTTAATTGACAGCAAATGCATTATACAGGAAGCTCTATGATATGGGGCTTGACTTCTGGGTCATGGGTCGCAAGGGATTCGACACATCGATCGTTCATGCTCATCTCCCTTATCCATTGAAGCGACTTCATCTGCGCCTTACGGCTTGCCGCTATTCCTGACGGCACCATCTCCTCCCAGTTTTTCGCACTATAGGCGCCGTCTGCATCCAACAACACATATCTGCCGTCTTTGCCGGTTATCTTCACGGCTGACAGTCCGGCACAATGTCCGGGAATATTTATAAGCTGCACGGATCCATCCTCAAAGAGGTCAAAACTACGCTTAAACGGGCCTTCCTTACCATTATATGCGAACAATGTCATTGGAATACCTTCCCACCATTTTTTATTGTAGCGCACCATGTTGTCGAAATGAGTGGGAAGAATGGTTTTCGCATACTTCATCTCATCTTCCGACACAAGGATACGCTTCGCATCTGCTACCTGATGAAGCCCACAGGCATGGTCGCAATCAAGATGAGTCAGCAGCACGTAATAAGGAAGAGCTGACCTCTGCAGCCAATGATGCAATTATAAGCAAACGCGAACGGCAGATTCTACAACTCATTGCCTCCGGCATGGAGAGTATGGAAATTGCCGCCGCACTTAACATAAGCAAGAATACAGTTAGCCGTCATCGACAGGAAATCCTTGCCAAATTGCAAGTAAAGAACTCCATAGAAGCCTGCAGGTTGGCAAGCTCTATGGG
>JAIEBK010000108.1:0-10275 GCA_029070945.1 Muribaculaceae bacterium | reverse complement strand
ATTATATAAAGAAGTTGTTTAAACTTTAACTGACAAAGCCTCGGAAGATATCTTCTTTTGAAGTTTTTTAAATTGTTTTCGCTGGCACTGTTATGTCTGATTGTGGGTCTTGGGATCCTTTATACATCCTTACAACATGTTTGGTGACGCGTCGTACGGTGCTCCATTTAGGGAATACGGCGAATGGCCTTACCGAACTGTAGCTTAACAGGATGACAGTAAGCGATGCAAGGGAAACTATCAGCAGCCAGCCGTAGATCTCTTTCATTGAAACTATCAAGGCTTGCGTCTGCACCAGTCCATACAACTGTCCAAGTGGAGCGAAGGCTATTTCGGGATTGGTGTCTGTCACGTTGACACCAAGAAGAGCGACATTCTTCGCCATCGTATGACGCAAGAACTCCCCTATTATAGCCGGGCCCAATGTCGCACCCATCACAGCTCCGGTAAAACCGTTGATCGTCAGAGCCTGCGGAAAGACCTGAAATGGCAATCCACTCTGCACTATCGAGGTCAGGAACACAATCGAGATTATCACCGCCCCCGCTCCCCTGAAAAACAGTGGGATGAAAAGCATCTCTTTCTCAACATTATAATCAATGAAGAAATAGAAATATGCAAGATAGACGATAGCAAATGCAAAACCAATGGCAGTCATGGTCTTGTATCTCCACTTGCGCAAAGCGAATGTGAAGTAAGTGAAGCCACATCCTGCAATAATGCCGGCAAATACATACCAGTTGAGGTCTATAAGGTTTGTCTCGTCAAAGCCGAGAATGTTGGCGGCATAGCTGTGTTCAAATACATGTTCGGTAGCTATAAGCGTGAAGAAAACAAGATATATGCCGGTAGCGCGGATTACGTTTCGGTTACTCATAGCCCGAAAACTGATATACGGATGATGCAGAAACGATGCCCTCCAGAGGTTGAGACATAGACAGGCAAGACCGATAAGCGCCGCTCCCCTTATCTCCACGGCATCCCACCAATCGAAATAGCTGCCATATAAGCAGATAAACGCGAAACTCATCATGAAGCCGGCCCAAAGCACCGCACCGATCCAATCGATACCGAGCATAGGGATGAACATCGGTGCCCGCATGGGCCTTACAAGAAGCAGGACCATCACCATCATCAGTGCGAGCAATCCGACCATTGTCCAATGCATGTATTCCCATTGAGAGAAAAACGCCGTATAGATTGTGGCGATTCCGCTAAGCTGTATTACACTGTCGACTACTATATACACATAGCAGAAAAAAACAGCCATATCCCTAACGGGTGTAAGCCAAAGCTGGATAGTGGAATTACACGCGAAAGTGGCCTGCATACGAAACCATCCGGCTACAAAACATGTTGCCACCAGCACCGGCACGGATGAAGTGCCGGCACATATCAGGTTAGCTATAATAAGCACTATCGCGGACACAAGCAGCTGGGTGCGTGTGGAGAACCGGAATTTGATGCGGAACATCACTGCGAAATTTATAGACATTCCTATAAGCGAGGAGTATCCGGCCATCAGTATATCCTCCTGCATGAGGGCTGTAGTACCGACCATATCGGACGCTGCGGCGAGATATACACCGCCCGAGAACTGTACTATCAGGACAAAGAATATGAAAAGATAAGGTTTCAACCTTCTCGGGATGAAATTCGGGACTTCCGGTATGTCAAACGGTCCCTGATTAGCATGCCAATCCGCCATATCAATACTTCACATAACATTCCACATTCATCCCGACACGTAGCTTGGCCATATCCTCAGGCTTGTTGTCGGGGCTGAACTCAATCCTGACCGGCACGCGCTGACGTACCTTTACGAAATTACCTGCCGAATTGTCCTGAGGCAAGAGCGAGAGGGACGCTCCGGTGGCTGTGGATATGGATTTCACTTTACCATTGAATGTAATTCCCGGAATCGCATCCACTTTTATCTCGACTACGCTTCCCGGCTCGATATGGCGCAGCTGGGTCTCTTTATAATTGGCAGTAACCCATATATCCTGGGAATCAACTACGTCGAGTAGTGTCTGACCTGGTTGTACGAGCTGACCAACCTGTATCTCCTTTCTTGAGGTGTAACCGTCGCAGGGAGCTGTAATGACGGTATAGCTGAGGTTAAGTTCGGCAGTCTCGAGCAATACTCTCGCAAGTTCGATACCGGCTTCCGACTGAGTTATCCTCTGACGATTTATGTCCACTACCGCCGAGGTAGCCGATCGCTGGCGTGAAAGCATTTCATAGCGGGCTTTCTTCGCCTCATAATCGGTCTTTGCACCGTCGTATTGCTGGCGAGTGACGGCATTCTGTGACAGGAGTTTCTCATATCGGTCTAAATCCGTAGCCGCCATTTCCATAAGTACTTTCGCCTCGGCTATCGAAGCCTCGCTGACGGCGACATTGGCTGAAGCTGACGTGACCGAGCGGTCTGCGACATCGCGTCCGGCGAGTGCGTTCTGATAATCGGCACGCGCACGCGCCACGTTCAGCCGCATATCGGCATCGTCGATTATGACAAATGTATCACCTTTTTTCACCGGTTCATATTCGTTGAAGCGGATTTCCTTGATGTAGCCCTGCACACGGCTGTTGACAGGAACAATCTGCCGGCGTACCTGCGCGTTGTCGGTAAACTCGACATTTCCAAGGTGAATGAACCGTGAGCCTACCCATATGGCTGCTGCGATAATTACTGCAATCGTGATGATATAGGAGAGTATCTTTTTGCTGCTGTGTTTCATATCTTTCCGGTGGTGAACAAGAGTTTGTAATAATAATAGATGATGTTGATGCGGGCGTTGACAA
The DNA here is from genome assembly GCA_029070945.1 of Muribaculaceae bacterium. Taxonomy (GTDB): domain Bacteria; phylum Bacteroidota; class Bacteroidia; order Bacteroidales; family Muribaculaceae; genus Lepagella. Next base: position 7,467 of record JAIEBK010000108.1, on the reverse strand, counting down.
GCTGCTCTTCCGCATCAAGTCTTGAATTGGCAGCATCAAGCATGTCAGTGATGAGAGCCATGTCAGCGGAATAACGGGTGGAGGTGGTATGGTAATTCCGCTCCGCCAGTTCCACGCTTTTCTGTCGCGTTTTCAGTTCCTCATAAGCTTCGAGATAGCGGACATAATCGGCGTTGACAGCCAGTATCACTTCCTCGCGTGTGGCTTCGAGCTGCTCAAGTGCCTTTCGGGTTGCCACCTGGCTTTTAGAGAGAGCCTTGTTGCTTTTGTAGAGCGAGGAAATGTTATAGTCCAATCCTACTCCAACATACCAGTAGCTTAGATTACGGTTGATCGGTGGCACCTCAACAAGAATAGGTCCGTCGATGCTCCATCCCGCCTGTAGTCCTATCTTCGGCAGACGTTCCGAACGCACAAGCGCTTCCGCCTTCCGGCTTATTTCGACCCCAGAACGCGCGAGGCTCAAAGAAGGAGAGTTTTCCTCAGCTTCATCCTGCCACCACGCCGTTCCATTCTTCGGCAACGACCGCGTAAGGATAGTGCTGTCCGGGACAATAACGGTACCGGCTGGAAGTCCGGCTGTCGTCACGAGGTTGGTATTGAGGATGTCGATTGTATTGTTGATTTTCACAAGTTGAAGTTCAAGATTGGAAACGAGCAGTTCATATCTTGTGATGTCATTCTGCAATGCCGTTCCCTGCTCATATCTCGCCCTCATCTCCTGAAGTACTTTTTGAGCGGCAGATATGTTTCCCTCCACTACGCCTCTCAAATTATTGTATTTGTAGATGTCGAGATAGAAACCGGTAAGCTGGAAGCGGATGTTGTCACGCTGGAAATCCGCAGCATACCGGGCGGCAGTAGATTTCAGTTTGGCAAGTTCAATAGCGCTTGTCACCGCTCCCCCGGTAAAGATCGGTTGTGTGATGCTGACAGACAAAGCGTTTCCAAAATGTGGAATCGGAGCTTTCTGACAGTCGCTGAAATCGCGTTTGGCTGTGAATCCGTCGCCTATGTAGCTTAACGAGAACGACGCATTGATATCCGGCAGACGACCTGAACGGGCAACACTTATTTCCCGTTCAGCCTCCGTCATGGCGGTGATGGAGGGTCGGAGTCGCGCGCTATTGGTTTCGGCCGTCTCGAAAATTTCTTCAAGAGTAATGACCGACTGACCGTAAGCACACGCTCCGCCACTCGACAGGACTAAAGACAGCAGTCCTGTGAGCAATCGAAGATTGTTCATAAATAAAATTGAAAAATTAGTTGAATTTAATGGAATCTACAACGGTGAAAACGCTGCCGACAACGACAACGTTAACAACTTAGAAAGATGCGGTGCTTTTCCAATTTTCAAGGTATCCCCAGTTGGTCACTCTCGGGGAAGACGTTTCATTCTTTACTGATATACGGTCCATTTAAAAGCAACTCTTTGTGAATTGCGCTGCAAAATTACAAAAAATTTTCGAGATTTAGTGCTCCTTGCTGCTTAAATTTTTTGTAATTTTGTATCCGAAAACCATATTCGAAGCCTCAATATGAGTAAGATTCTTAAAGTAAGCAAACCATCCGACTATAGTTCACTGATGGGTCAGGCCGACACTCATGAGCTTATCAGTGTCATAAATTACAGTGAACTGTCTCCTGTACGCCACAGTCTGAATCACTATGAAGTATATGGATTATTTCTTCAAGGCAAGGAGGAAGGTCTCGATCTTACTTACGGAACCGGGAAATATGATTATTCCGACGGAACGCTGATCTGTGTCGCGCCGGGTCAGATCGGAGGGAAGGAAGATGATGGCGAGCTGGTAAACCTCAGTGGATGGGCATTATTGTTTCATCCTGATATTTTACAGGGAACAGGTCTTGAAAAGGATATTAAAAACTTTTCTTTTTTTGATTACAGGATAAACGAGGCCCTGCATATGTCGGAAGAAGAACGCGATATAATAATAGGACTTTTCATGCAGATAAGAAATGAACTGAGATTTCCTGCCGATACGATGCAGAATAGAATTATAGCAGGATTCATAAATCTTCTGCTCCGGTATGCACAGCGATTCTACAACCGTCAGTTTATCTCAAGAACCTTTGTAAACAATGACATACTTACCCGCTTTGAAAAGCTGTTAAAGGATTATTTCGAGGAAGAACGGCAGATGAAAAATGGTGTGCCGACAGTGCAATATTGCTCGGAACAGTTGAATATGTCGGCGACTTATCTAAGCGATGTTGTCAAAAAGTCTACCGGAGACACAGCCAACCATTATATAAAGCAATATGTAATACAACTTGCCAAGAACCGACTTGTGGGAGGAATGAATTCTTCTGAGGTCGCCTATTCATTAGGTTTTGACTATCCACAGCATTTCTCCCGCACCTTTAAGAAAATGACAGGCGAGACTCCATCCGAATACTGCGAGCGTCGCAGTCGCTGACAGATTCAGATATACACTGTGGATAGGTGTTCTGATGGCAGAAAAGAGACGGTATATAAGTTTCTTATTTCAGAGGAATCCTGATGACATTCACAGAATAAGCCGGAACATCAAATAAGACATCATTGTTATTTCCAGACCTAATTCCGGCATATACCGGTATAATATTATGAGGATTTGAGATGGTATTTTCATCGCCGCCGTTAGCCGAAGATAAACGAATTAGCTTAAGATCATCTGCTCTACCTGTATCCACAGCACAGTTAGTCAGATTGATTACGCCATCAGCGGATCCATCTCCCACGTTTACAATCTTCACATACATCATCTTTGCGGCATCGTCAATAGTAGTGGAAGCGTATACTCCCTCCATCGCGCTTCCCTTCAGTGCCTTGCACGAGAGATTCAGTTTTCCGTCAAGATAGCAACAAATACTGTCGCCGTCTACATCGACCTGCAGGTCATACCATCTGTCAGACTCAACGCTGAAGCGATCACCCTTGCACAACGCCACACGGTTGTCGTCGATGGACTGTTCCACATTATTCTGCGTATTCGACCATCCGCCTACATTAAACCACTGATAGTTTTTCGGGTCCTTATATCCAAACATGGCCATGAAGCCTTCACGGCCTGAGATTTTCTTCGCCTTAACATTGAAAGTATATTTATCAGTCTGAATATCCTGAGGGCAAACAATCATCGCGGGCTGCTGATTGCCATTCTGGATAATATCGGAATCCGTGACATTCCAGTTTCCGGACACCTTATTCCACTTCCCGTAGTCCGCTATATCAATAGCCTTACCGTCTACTGTCAGCTGAGCGTCACGATATACAACTTCAGTTGCCCAGCTTGCAAGGCCAATATGGACCGGACGGGCGTTCTCCTCATCAGTCTGCTGCGGCTTTTCGAGACTATATGTCCAATCAGTCTTTACCACCTGCGTGCCTATGTTGTTGGGAAACATCTGCTGTACGTAATACGAAGGAGTTCCCATCACTTCCGATGAGTTGAAACGAATCATGTCGGGACGCCAACGCGCATCGTTCTCGTTTACGAATATCGGAGCGTAGGAGTTCATCGCCACCACATCGGAATTATTTTCCATACCCATCATATATACCGCTTCACCCAACGCCGCGTTCAGATTGCCGATCTCACCGAAATTGCTGGTAACGGCATATTCCCCTACATAAACCTTATGCCCGGAGCGGTCATAGTCATCATACATATTGAACCTGTCGGCAAACCACTTTGGATTACGATAGTAATGCTCATCTACTAAATCGACCGGATGATCATTACGCCAGGACGGATAATCTGTAGCCCAAGACTCCACGTTTCCGATACATTTCACATTTGGATATTTCTCCTTTATGGCATTGTAGAACTGGATATAACGCTCGGGATAATGATCACTCTGATCCGAATTGTCATCCATATTGAAGTTGTAGTTCTCATTACCGATCTCTATATATTCAAGATTGAACGGCTCCGGATGACCGTTATCCGCCCGCATCCTGCCATACTTCGTATTCACGTCGCCATTAGCATACTCAAGAGCGTCAAGACATTCCTGAATCCATTCGTCAATCTGATCATAAGGCGTGCATCCACCATGCCAGATACCGACATTCACCACATATAAAGGTTTCGCTCCCAGATCTTCGGACAACTGCAGGTATTCATGAAACCCTATGCCGTCTGTAGTGCGGTAGCCCCAGTTAACATTCCAATGACCTTCACGCTGCTCGATAGGGCCTACGGTGCGTTTCCACCTGAAGGCATTGTCAGGGCTCTCCTGACCTTCAACAAAACATCCGCCCGGGAAACGCATGAATGCAGGGTTCATATCGGCGAGCATCTGAGCCAGATCGGGACGCATACCGTTCTCCCGGTTCTTGAAAGTAGGAGGAAACAGACTTATCACGTCAAGCTGAAACTCTCCCGGCTTATCTGCAGTAAGGGTAAACTCCGCTTTCGGATCATTACCTGTAGCTATGATCTCTGCCGTATATTTCTTCCATTCTCCGGTCAACGACAATTTAAGATCTTCTTCACCAAGAGATTGTCCAGCTGTAGACTGAAGACGCGCTGTGACAGTTCCCTTATATTTGCGGTCACTTTTCGCCCAGAACGAGAGCTTATATTTTCTTCCCTTTACGGCATTAATGCCCCAGAATCCCTCGTTGCGCACGCCATCGCCTGGACGGGCGACAATGACATTAAGCGCATTGTGCTGCACATCGTTAAGCAGTCCTTCCTGGATCAGTGCGATTTTTGCATCACCGACCACACTCCAGTTGCAAGGAGACGCATCGTCTTCGAAAGAACGATTACGAATCAATTCGGCATAGAGTCCTCCGTCGGCAGCATGATTGATGTCTTCGTAAAATATGCCGTAATGAGTAGGGCTAATCAACGGTCCTCTTTGGTCAGCATCAATGTTGATGACAACCTGGGCCCCTAATGTTTGAGTAAAAGCCAACAATGAGATGGCAAAAATCTGATTTATCTTCATCGGTATTAGATTTGCAGCAAATTATAGAATCGGCTACAAAGATAATAAAAAATCAGGACTTTTACTTCAACATCATAAAAATATGATCACTAAATTACCACATCGGCATCATGCGCGGATTAAGCGGTTCATTTTTTGATTGTGTTTGTTATTATATTCTTAGGATTAAGAGGTGTCACGTCATCAAGCAGGAGCGAGTCGACCATGTGCAGAGTACCTTGCTTATATTTAAGGAAATGCTCAGAGGCTATGTGGCTTTTATATGCTTCCTGACTTGCGTAGGTCTCCAAAATGGTGATGCTACATGGATTTTCCTTATCTGCCACGGCATACATGGTCAGGACTCCCGGCTCCGTCTCAAGGGATTTTGTACCTACCTCGACGGCATATTTCATATATTCATCAAGATAAGCAGGATTTACCTGAATCTTAGACAGACGGACTATACCGTCAGTCTGCATGGGATTTTTCTCACACATATTGCTTTCCATTGAAATAGTCTTTGATGAATGGCAATCGCCACAGGCACCGAACAAAACCAGTGTCGTGGCGAAAGTCAACAGTATTTTAAATAATCGAATCATTTTCAATCCTTTTTGCTCCAGTTATCGTGCATCTTACGGCATTTACCAATTATATCGCCGAATACCTGATCGCCACCGGCCATTCCTGAGCCCCACGACCATGTTCCCAATGCTATTGAAGGTAATTCCATTGTTTTAAGTTTTTATACGTAATATGTTTTAATCTTTGCGATATAAACAAGCTATTACGCAGGAATGCTCAGCAAACGTAGAAAATGGTATGGATGCCGTGATTCTGGTCAGTGGAATAAAGCCATATAATAATCCGCATTTATACCACCGGAGTACGAGAGGGAATCAAGCAAATTCTATAATCTATACTATTTCGGTAGCTCTCGGTTCTTGAGATTTGGCAGCAGACAAGCCACGATACCTATTAGGGGCATATAGGCGCATACATTATAAATTGCCTCTATTCCATAAGTATCAGCCAGATTTCCCAATACTGCCGATGCTATACCTCCAACTCCGAAAGCGAATCCAAAGAATAGACCGGAAATCATACCGAGTTTTGTCGGCAACAGTTCCTGTGCGTAAAGCAGTATTGCCGGGAATGCGGATGAAAGCATGAAGCCGGCGCAGAAACTGAGCACAGCCGTAAGGGGAAGAGAGACATGAGGAAGAAGCAAAGAGAAAGGTGCTGTACCAAGAATCGAAATCCAAATCACCAGTTTCCTACCATACCTGTCCCCTATCGGACCACCGACCAAGGTTCCCGCAGCCGTAGAAACCACAAAGATAAACAGGAATATCTGCGACATTTTCACCGACAGACCGAATTTCTGAATGAGATAGAAGGTGTAATAACTCGATATGGATGCCATATAGACATATTTCGAGAATATCAGCAACATGATTATGCAGATCACAAACACGGTCTTACCCTTGGATAACGGAAGGGAAAGACTCTTCGTGTGAGATTCAGGATGCTGTCTGACATCACTTAGATAACACTTGTACCATTTCACTATCGGACGCATTGCAGCAAACGCAAGGGTAGAGAAAATAAGAAACCATAGAACATAATGTCTACCATGCGGAGCGACTATCAAGGCTACAAGCAATGGACCGATGGATCCGCCGAAATTGCCTCCGACCTGGAATATCGACTGAGCAAACCCACGACGGGCTCTTCCCGCCAGAGATGTGATACGGGATGCCTCGGGATGCAATGTCGCCGAACCAATTCCGACAAGGAATACAGCCGCCAATATACCGGACATAGTATTACAAAATGCAAACATGGCGATTCCGACCGAGGTGGAAATCATACCAATCGGCAAAGAATAGACTGTCGGTCTCCTGTCGAACGCATATCCCACGACAGGCTGAAAGATCGATGCGGCTATCTGGTAGACAAGCGTGATAAGACCGATCTGCGCGAAGTCAAGATTGAGGTCGTCCTTTAGCATCGGATATACAGCCGTAATGACAGACTGCAGAAGGTCGTTGAGGGAATGGGCAGCACATAGCGCCATAAGAACCGGAAATGCCGGCATCGTCACAACATCCTTCAGTTTTTCACACAAAGTCAATTTTTTACCTGATAAGGCCATATTAATTTTGTAAAAATCATCATACAAATAAAAAAACACACAGAGGAGCAAAGGGCTCGCAGGGATAATGCTTAAACTTGACGGCATACGGAAGCATAGAGGCTGAGGTGCTCCATCATAAGGTATTATGTCGGTAAGCAAGTCTGCCCTGACCGAACTTTACTTGCGAATTCGGCAAGAATATTTCCCTTAATTTCTTACAAAATTAGAGATAAAATTCGTTATGTGCAAATGAACCTGAGATATTCTACCAGACAATTCAGTTCAAAGCTTCTGTATCCTGGGCTGAAAAATAAGTATTGGCGAATAGCGCTTTTCTATTCTCGGATGATGGAATAGCACAAAACGTGATAGATTCAGCA
>JAIEBK010000107.1:23086-30698 GCA_029070945.1 Muribaculaceae bacterium | reverse complement strand
ACCTTAATCAAAAAATACTGTGAAAAAAACGCTCCCGCCTTCCACCGAAGACGGGAGTGTTTTTTTAGTAACATAGCACGCTCCGCGTGCGCCGACGCGCGTCTTTACAAATAATACTTCCTATCGGACCTTGAAAAAACGGATTTTCTAAGAATTAATTTGCAAACAATCCGCAAATACATTAATTTTGTAGGGTAAAATTTAATCAGAAAAACTCAATAAGCAAATATTCATGAGAATGAAAGCTATATATGCGATAGGAATGGCGATACTGTCCGGTGCGGCTGTATCTGCTCAGACTATAGTGGAAACGGATGCCTACGTCTGGCATGGCGATACCATCACGCAGGGCGTGTTTATGGCTACCGCCCCTTCGGCTACAGAAATCGTATCGACCTACAGCGCACAGCCCGGTTACTATATGGGAATCGACAGGCAGTGGAAACTGAAAAACGATATCAGCTCCTATCCGAAGCTCACGACGCCAAACCGTCTTCACGAGGCCATCTACAATATGGGCCTTGACGAGATGGTGAATGCAGTCGAACCTGATACGACCTTACGCACCGGTAAGGAATGGGCCGGTGTATGGACACGGGATGTCAGCTATTCAATCCTGCTCTCCATGGCCTACATGCAGCCGGAGGCTTCCATGATCTCTCTCATGAAGAAGGTTGATCCGCTCGGACGTATCATTCAGGACACCGGCAGCGGCGGTGCGTGGCCCGTATCGACCGACCGTGAGATATGGTGCGTGGCGGCATGGGAGGTGTATAAAGTCACCGGTGACCGTAAGTGGCTTGAGTATATATATCCGATCATGAAGCGCTCCCTCGAGACAGACCGTGAGGCCTTCTATAACACTGAGACCGGACTTGTGAAGGGTGAGACATCCTTCATCGACTGGCGTGAGCAGAGCCATCCCCGCTGGATGCAGTGTGCCGACATCTATAATACAGAGACACTCTCGACATCGGTGGTTCATGCCCAGGCCTGGAAGGTGCTCGGAGAGGCCGCCGAAATCCTCGGCCACAGGAAGGAGGCTGCCGAAGCCTTTGCTGAATCCGAGAAGATCGCCAAGGCCATCAACGACCATCTCTGGATGGACGACAAGGGGTACTACGCCATGTATCTCTACGGACGAGACAACCTTACCGCCAATCCCCGTGCCGAGACTCTCGGCGAGTCATTGGCGATCATGTGGGATGTAGCTCCGGCAGAGCGTGCAAAGACGGTGACGGAGAGTAATCCTACCACGCCTTTCGGTGCGACTATATTCTATCCATCTATCGCTGACATTCCCTCTTACCATAATAAGTCGCTCTGGCCTTGGGTAGGAGCGTGGTGGGGGCTCGCCAACGCTAAGGCCGGCAACGAGGAAGGCGTTATGGATGCTATCGGAAGCGTATTTCGTCCCGCCGCTCTTTTCTGTACTAACAAGGAGAACTTCAACATCGAAAACGGCGATATCGCTACCGAACTTAATTCTTCGAATATGCTGTGGTGTCTCAGTGGCAATATCGCCCTGACACATAAAATCCTCTTCGGAATTGACTTCCAGAAGGACGGACTCGCGTTCCATCCCTTTGTCCCTAAGGCGCTTGCCGCGACGCGTACGCTCGATGGCTTCAAATACCGGGACGCCGACCTCAACATCACTGTCAGCGGCTATGGCAACGAGATAAAGAGCTTCAAGGTGAACGGTAAGGAGCAGAAACCTTTCATCGCCGCTAACAAGGCGAAGGGCAAGATGAACATTGAGATCGTGATGGCCGACAACGAGATCCCCGCTATGAAGGTAAACCGCCAGGCACAGAAAAACGCTCCTCTGACCCCTGACGCGTGGATAGAGGAGTCGACATTGGTATGGAACCCTATCGAATATATCGGAGAGTATAAGGTGCTCCGCAACGGCAAGGAAGTGGCCCGCACGCATGCTACTACCTTTGAGATCGTCGAACCGGGTGAGTATCAGGTGGTGGGTATCGCCGGCGACGGGACCGAGGGATTCGCATCCGAACCTCGTTCCGCACGTAAGAAGCTGTATGTGGAGATAGACCGCAACGGCAAGGACATAGACAAGACAAGCAGCCTCACAGTTCCGGTTAACATCACAGAACCCGGAGAATACTTCGTCTCAGTGAAATACGCCAACGGCAACGGCCCCGTGAATACCGAGAATAAGTGTGCCATCCGCACTCTGACTGTCGACGGACAAAAGGAAGGCCTTGTAGTGATGCCTCAGCGTGGCAGCGGCAACTGGGCCGATCTCGGCTGGAGCAACTCTGTCCCCGTGAAACTCTCTGCCGGTCAGCACAACGTGACCCTCGAGTTCCGTCCCGAAGACGAAAATATGAACATCGAGACTAATCACGCAAAAGTCTACGGCCTTCGCATCGTCAAAGATTAATCGATACGGAATACCAGCGCAGACTTGAAGTCTGACAGATCATCAGGTAGGGTCACAGACAGTCCATTCTCGCTCTGTGTCCATTTCAAAGGATTTTCATATCCGAGAAGCCTTACATTCTTAATCTTAGTAGTCTCTTTCGCTCCAGTTGCAAGAGACTTTATAGTCACGTCTGTACCCCCTTCCGGTACTGTCATGCAGAAGGCGTAGAGACTGCCGTTCTTGCCCATGGTAAACCTGAAATCCTCCGGCGAGAACTGAAACTCGGCATGCTTTTTACCAAGCTTTCCACCGGGTAGTTTACGCAGCTTTCCGTCCTTCTCTAACCCTTCGCCCAATTTATGCCATGCCCGGCTACCATATACAGCCTCACCGTTCCGAGCCATCCAGTTGCCCACTTCCTCAAGCATCCTGACACATTCCGGTTCGATGCTTCCGTTGGGAAGAAGGCAAATGTTCAAAGCAGCATTACCATCTCGTGCGATAGCCTCTATGATGTATTTGATCATCATTCCTGAATCATACGTAAAACCTGGCGCATAGAACCAGTCGCCCACAGGTGCTTCCCTTATCCATGGCTGTGATGAATTGATGGTATCCGGAAAGTCGAATTCCGCTGTGTTTACAGCACCGTTGGTAGGCCTTCGGAATTTGATGATGCTGAAACCATCTACCTTGCCACGATTCTTCAGCATCTTATTGTAGTAGTCAGCCATTACGTGCGGCATGGCGTTTGACTTGAATCCCGCGCCTGTCCCGTCACCTGTAAACGGTCCCTGCACTGTACCGTCGGTGTAAATAAAGTCCGGATCATAGTTCTCTGTCACATCCATTATTCGCTGAGCCCACTGTTTCGTATACCATTTCGCATAGTCAATATGGTTACTGAATATGCCCGCCTTCGGAGGAGTCCATGCAGTGTGTGCGTTTTTATCGACTGATTCATACTCCCTGAGGTCTACACCATAAAGCAATCGCGGATCATATCCTTCCCACCACTGTCCTTTACCGTCTTTCAGGGTGAGATTACCGTCGTAGGGGACTCCGGCATACTCTCCTTCTGAATCAGCGCCGAACGCTGTCTGCCACCACCACCAGGTATATTCATGATGGAATGTCACTCCATAGCGCATGTCATGTTTCCGGCATGCATCGGCCCATTCTCTTAGCAAATCCCTGTGAGGACCAATGTTGACGGAATTCCAAGGCTGATATTTGGAGTCCCAGAGGTCATAGTTGTCGTGGTGTACTCCCTGTATCATCAGGAACCGTGCGCCGGCCCTATGATATAGGTCGGTAAGGTATTCAGGATTAAGGCTGTCCGGGTTCCAGTCACGCAGTACATCCTTATATCCGATCTTTGACGGATGTCCGAAATTCTTAAGATGATTGTCATATGCCTTGTGGTCTTCCTTATAGAGGTTGCGGGCATACCAGTCGCCGCTTTGTCCGGCAGCCTGCGGGCCGAAATGCACCCATATTCCGAACTTGGCATCACGCAGCCATTCCGGCGCACCGGGGTAATTGTCTTCGATAGATTCCCAGTTAGCCTTAAACGGCCCATCCGCCATATCCAAATCAAGCTGATATTCGGCAAAGTCATCGAGATTTCCCATCGGCACCGAACCGATAGGAAGAGTCCTCCGCACGTCCGGTACCGGATCCACCAGTGTCTTCGGTCCTGAGGCATTGGCTGCATAGCCGTTAAGAATAGTTATAGCGGATAATATAAAGAGAGTTTTTAGTTTCATATTCAAAATATTCATCGTTTGTAGTTATATCCCTATATATGAGTGCGCGGTTTCCTATGGGTAGGCGGTTTGGCTTAGCCCAAGCTAAAGCAAGTCCTGACTGCCTTATGATAACCCGTTACGCGAGTCTAATCATTATTCGAAGAAAAGCGTGATCTGCTCCTTCAGTTCTTGCCTCTCCTTGGGATTGAAACCATGTCCCGCTCCCTTGATGACGTGCAGGCGTCCATTGTTATACAGTTTCTGAGCCTTTTTCGAGTCTTCCATTGAGACAATCCTGTCCTGATCGCCCTGCACTATCAGCACCGGACCGCGATATTTACCGATTGTCTCCAATGGTTTCATGTCGTGTATTTCTTCGAAGAAACGTTTTCCGAGCTTCACTCCCCAAAGATCGGTCACATCCGGAATATCCGAAAGGTCAGGGTAGCGCTGCCTCCAGTTATCCGGAATGCAGAGTGCCGGGAATACAAGTATAAGTTTGCTGATATCGTCTTTCATCTGCGCGGCCGTAAGAGCCGAGATAAGGCCACCCTGACTTTCTCCGATAAGCACTATCTCCTGATCCTGGTTCTGTTTCTTGAAATAGTTTACGATAGCCCGCAGATCGCTCTGCTCGTCAAGTATCGACATATTAAGGGTGTTACTGTCGCTCCTGCTTTTGATCGATCCGCAGGGGAAATCGAAAACATAACACTTGTATCCCAATTTCTGCATCAGGTCGAAATAGTTGCGGCCGAAATGGTGCGTCCCGTTGAAGCCGTGCGACACTATCGCCACACCCTTGCTGTTTCCCTGAGGAGTGAAAAGCTCTCCATATATCTGGCGGTCGCCGTTCATTATCCAGAGAGGTTTAAAGCTCTGGAAATCCACGAAATTCTTCGACGTGATATTCCATCCGTCATACCCTTTGGCATCTCCTCCGAGGAAAGTCTCGGCATTGTCATTGTTGCCTTTCAGCTGCCAGTCAAGCCAGTCGACTACAAGGCGTGCGTAGTCGCCTCCGTTCTGCTGGCCGTACGTTCCCCCGTGTCCTGATACCGGATGGTCGGCAAGTGCTACCGGGACATGGCTAAGCCTTTCAAAGTCCATTCTGGCGTTATGATATGCCACGTCGTCAGGGCCGCCTGTAACGTAGAGGATCGGAGTATGCACCTTAGGCAGGGATTCGCGCGATGCACCCGCCATCTCCATATCGCCCATTCCGGCATTCATGATCATGCAAGTCTTCAGTCGCGGGTCTGCCGCGTTGGCAAGCACCTGCGCTCCGCCGCAGGAGTGTCCCGCCGCCGCAATCTTAAGCGTATCGATATTGTTGTAGTAATCGCTTCCTTTTGTGGAATTCTGTTTTATGAGCCAGTCAAGTCCACGCTTTAACTCCGAAGACTCAGAATGTCCTGTCTTACGGTCGTCACGTTTGTCTTGCATTTCTCCTATGGCCATTACTATGTAACCGTGCGAAGCTATTTCCGTCAGAAATCGCTCATAGTCTATGCTGGAGTCAAGACATGCGCCGTTGCCCCACATAAGCACCGGCAGTTCTCCCTGGCGTGCGTGAGCAAGCATAAGGTCCTGCGGACGGTAGATCACGAAATCCGGCATTTCCGAGTCCTTTACCGCGATAGCCTTGAACATTCCCGTTCCGCCCTCATCTATCTTTTTTGTCTTTATTGTCTCTGCCTGCAGTCCGGGGCCAATGAGCCCGGCCAGAACCGCCAAAATCAGTTTCTTCATGATATCATATTTATGTATTATGCATCATAGGGTTGAAATGTATTCCCGAGCGATAGGTCTATGGGTAGGCGGTTTCCTAACCGCCTTAAACTGTCAATCGGTAAGTCCTACAATACAAAGTTATATCTTTTCCACGGATTGTGCAACATCAGATTCCGGATTTATGTCTTCCGGCCCTATGATATCACAAAAAAGGCACCGTAATAAACGATGCCTTGGCTGATTTTCTGCTGTCTATCTTAATTTTTACTCAAAACTGAGCTTTCCGCTCACTATGTCTTCGATCATCCCCTCATAAGGAGCCTCTGAGATTACCCTCTCGTTGTTCTTCCCTTCGTTCTTTGCATAGAATATGTCTCCGAATTCCGGAACCACATACTTCGGATACGTCTCATATTTCTCACGGCTCTCCTCCATCAATGGAATGAAGTCATTCTGATAGCGGACAGTGATTTCCGGATGCTCCTTCACCCATTTAGGGAAGAATATCACGCCGTGAAGTTTGTTCTCCTTAGGCATGAAGTTGAGGCTCACGTCCGTTCCTGTCGGTTCTGTCCAGGAGATCTTATAGACACCGTCAGTCAGTTTCACGATGTCGGCCTTCTGGTCTCGTACCCAGCGGCCTCCTACCATTCCGCTGTGGATTCGGTAGTCTACCGTATCTTCGTTCTTCACGTAAAGTTCGTAGTTCCAGCCGTTGGCGTAGGTGTAGATGAAGTGTGATCCAATGAAGTTTTCCATAATATCTTTATTTTTAATGTCTTTTGTTTTCGTTTTTCTATAAATAAAACGTCTTTGACATTGATTTGGATTGTACTTCACGGCTCATATCATTGTGCTCTACGGTTCAAATGTAGCGGCTTAAGACTCAAGACTGTCTGGTCTCCGAAGGAGTAACACCGAAATGCTCCCTGTAGCACCGCGAGAAATGTGAGAAATTCTTAAATCCTGACACCCTCATCACCTTGTATATCGGCCAGTCGGTTTCTGAAAGCAAATGTCGCGCCGCCTTCAGTCGCCGTTCCGTCAGCCAGTTGCGGGGCGACAGATCAGACAGTTTGCTGAAATCCCGCTTGAAAGTCGCGAGACTGCGCCCGGTGTAATTGGCTATGTCTTCTATACTCAGATCATATTTGTAGTTCTTCTCCATGAAGTCGAGTATGTCGAGACGCCATCGGCTTGTGAAGTCGAACAGCGACGCATAGATGCTTTTATCCTGCTTGAGGAGTAGCCGAATGGCCTCCAATACCTTTATCCTCAGCCAATGTTTTTCCAGAGCCTCTCCGGTTGCCCAATAAGGCCTGAATGATTCGAAAAGACTGACAAGAAGCGATGATTTAGGGATCTTCAGGAAGCACTGCCTGCTGCGTTCCACTTTTTCCGGCAGATCAGCCTCATGCAGTGTCTTATAGTATTCAAAAAGCAGTTGGCGGGGAAAGAACAGGAATACCGACAGATGGTAACCGATGTTTTCCGCCGGATGATGCCCGAGTGTCATGCGGTGGTCTTTGCGAACGAACACACATTCGTTCTCGCCGACGCTTGTGACGGTCACCCCGTCAATAAGTACCTCGAGACTGCCCCGGGCCACATATACCAGTGCGTTTTCACGTATGAGATACGAAGACTCTCCCTCTGTCTCCAACTGGCATGTGGCGAATACATCATCCGTATTCGGTGTAATCGTAGTGGTCATATTGATTCAATTCTCGGTCTT
>JAIEBK010000107.1:0-22986 GCA_029070945.1 Muribaculaceae bacterium | reverse complement strand
TTGATTGCATCAAGCTGGGCTCGAGTATCTTCGTTTATATCGTTGTAATCGGTGAATATCTCCTCAAGATCTTGTTTAAGCTCCTCGAAGTTCTTTTCCAAGGTTGACAATCGCATAGCGATAGGATTAGCGGCTATCATTTGCCGTATGGCGACAAAAGCTCTCATTATTCCCATATTGACTTGAATGGCGGTCTTAGAGGTCAATACACTTGAAAGCATTGCTACTCCCAATTCTGTAAAGACATAAGGATTACGTCTCATTCCTAATTTAATGGAATTGGACATCACAATCTGTGATTTCCAAATATCCACTTCTTCGTCGGTCATTTGAAACATAAAGTCTTTAGGGAATCTGTCAGCATTACGCTTTACAGCTTGATTTAAGGCTCTTGTTTCCACCCCATACATTTCAGCAAGGTCTCGATCGAGCATCACTTTCAGCCCTCTTATCTCGTATATCTTTGAGTGTATTATCTCTATCTCATTCATTTTCTTGGTATAGGATTTTATTTCAGGATGTAAAGATAATAATAATTTTAAAATGCAACAAAACCTGACATGCCATTTTGGCATATCAAGTTTAAATTCGGGTAGATTCAATTTTTGAGGTCACAGTCTGTGACCTCAGAAATAGGTTCATTCTATAGTTTCTTTTGTCAGTTTCTGTATGATCCTTCTATTCCTGCGGGTGATGATTGCTGCTGCCACAAATACTCCGACAAAGAGTGCTACGGCCGTCGATGCTATGATCAGCATAAGTGTAGACGATATATACATAGATGGAATGGATTATATGTTGATTTTCCTTTGCGTTGCCTGTAGTCTCGGCGGAATACGCCCGTCCATATATTTCTGCCATCCTGCCGTCAATATAATTAGAACGAGGTAAACCCAAGATGGATTCTGTAGGAACAGCAGCGATAGGGTGACATTAACTGCGATATTTAGGACTATCCACTTCCAGAGTCCCGCCTTGCGGAAATCATATTCATACAGCGATCCCGAGGCCGCCACCTTCAGTGTCTCCAGTCCGCTCTCGCAGAGATACGCACAGTATGCCACTAATGTCGAGAAGAGCAGGGCCTCCGGTCTGCTGAAAGCCTCCGAAAGATGGAAGAATGCCGCGAAACTCAACGCTGCCACCCAGAGCAGCGCATGATCTATAGCGATGATATATTTATGTATGAAGGCATTCTGCTTCAATGCCCTCCTTGTCAGATTGTCTTTGTCTGTCTTTCCGGTACTCATATTAAACCAATTAAAACTACAACCTGTGTCATCGCAAATTGTGATGACACAGGCCATATCTTTTAGTCTCTGGTTAACCGATAAGCGTCGCGATATCGTTCTCTACCGTAGAGATAGTCCCGATATTGAACTTCTCCTGAAGCACCTTCAATATATCCGGCGTGAAGAAAGCCGGTAGGGTAGGACCGGTATGGATGTTCTGAACTCCGAGATAGAGGAGCGCCAACAGCACGATGACGGCTTTCTGCTCATACCAGGCGATATTGAATACGAGCGGCAGATCATTGATGCTATCCACCTTGAAGGCATCCTTCAGCGCCATTGCGATCCTTACGAGCGAGTAAGAGTCATTACATTGTCCTGCGTCAAGGACGCGGGGAACTCCCTCTATATCGCCGAGCGGAAGCTTGTTGTAGCGGTACTTCGCGCACCCTGCCGTCAATATCACGCAGTCTTTCGGAAGAGCCTCCGCAAACTCAGTATAGTAGCTGCGCGATGGGAAACGTCCGTCGCAGCCCGCCATCACCACAAACTTGCGGATCTTACCGCGCTGTATCAGGTCGATGATCTTCGGGGCCAGTTCCAACACCTGATGATGTGCGAAGCCGCCTACTATCTCTCCTTTCTCGATCTCCGTCGGAGGCGGACATGTCTTTGCCTTGGCTATCACCTCCGAGAAGTCGTGTCTCCCTTCAGTGTCTGCCTCGATATGGTGTGTTCCAGGCATATCCACTACTCCGAGCGTGTAGATACGGTCGGTATACGTAGCGGTCTTGCGGGGAGGAACGATACAGTTCGACGTGAATACGAAGCAACCGTTAAATGTCTCAAACTCATCTACCTGTTTCCACCATGCATTGCCGTAGTTTCCTGCGAAATGCGGATACTTCTTGAAGAAAGGATAATACTGGCCCGGTAGCATCTCAGAGTGGGTATAGACATCCACTCCGGTTCCGGCGGTCTGCTCCAGAAGTTCCTCAAGATCCCGGAGATCATGGCCGGAGATCAGGATGCCGGGGTTGTTGCGCACCCCTATGTTGACCTTGGTTATCTCAGGATTGCCGTAAGTCCCTGTATTGGCAGAGTCAAGCAGAGCCATGGCCTTAACACCTCCTTCACCCATATAAAGCACGAGCTTAATGAGCTCGTCGATGGAAATATCCTGACGGCTTACTTCAGCCAATACATTCTCGATGTATTCGTATACTTCGTCATCCTCATATTTGAGGTTTGCCGCATGACGTGCGTAGGCTGCCGCGCCCTTCGCTCCGTAGATAGCCAACTGCTTAAGGCCACGCTTGTCGGGGTCCGTCTCTGCGAGTACTCCCGTCACTGTCTCAAGCTTCTCATAATCCTTCGGTTCAGCCTCGAGAGCAACTTCCGGGGCATTCGGGATAGCGATTCCTGCATCCTTACATTTCGCGATCAGTTCCCGCTTCATCTGGAAAGCGCGACGGATAAAACCGTCAAGTGAATCGTTATCGAAATTAGCGTTGGTGATGGTTGTGAATAGTGCGTCTATCACCTGATGGTCTGCGTCGCGCTGTGGCATGCCCGCCTTGCGTAGAAGATTGTTGAGGATCGCTACACCGCGTGTAGCATAGAGAAGAAGGTCCATACGGGCGGCGGTCTCCGGCAACTTACCGCATACGCCGCGAAGCGTGCATCCTGTTCCCTTGGCGGTCTCCTGACACTGGTAACAGAACATTTTTCCTGAGTTTTCCATTAGTTGGTATAATAAGTTTTTAGGTTAAGATGAAAATGACGCCGGCTCTCTGCCGTCGTCATAATCAAAACGCCAATCTATCCCATCTTGTTCATCATGTAGGGACGCATGGCTCATGCGTCCGTGAGAGTATTGACAGCTTTAGAACGTCACTGCCAGCTGGCACTGCAGGCGGTTGGCATGCAGACCGTTGCCATTGAAGTCTTTTCGGTGTCCGTAGTCGTACTCGATACCTGCCGATACGAACTTATTGATGTTGTATATAACGTTGGCGGCCACATAATCCCCATAGCGGTATTGGCTATCTGATACGACAGCCTTATCGGGAAGGCTGTTCACGAGGTGGCTGTAGGTAAGGTTGGTCGATACTTTCGGCGAGAACGCATAACTGAGTCCTCCGGTCACTCCGAAAGTCTTCACCGTCTCCATATGTCCCGGCTCGCCGGTCGCTACGGCATCCATGCCGAGTCCGTTGTCGTCCTGAAGGTAGGTGCCTATGCCCCGTCCGTATGCCGCATTGAAGTTGGCGCTAAGGTTGCCCGCTACTTTTGTCATTCCTGACAGCTGTATGCCTCCGCCGACCTCTGTCTTATTGGCTCCTTCTACGAGATTTCTGTACTGAAGCGGACGGATGAGTCCCGAAAGACGCACATGTGCCGCTCCGTCATTCCATGCATACTGCAGATAGAGAGGCACTGCCGGAATACGCTGGTTGACCGTAGCCGTGCCGGCTCCTGTTGTCATAGATGCGCTCGGAGTATCGATACCGATAGCTCCCGATATATTCTTTGTGAAATTCTGTTCCCAATAGGCGGTGAAAAGGGTGATGAACGGATATCCGTTAGGCCCCTCGAAATCTATCGTCATTGGCTCTGCCGCTCCGTCGGTAAAAAGACTGTTGGTGTAACCTGCCGTCAGCCCACGATATTTCGCATAGAAGTGGAAACAGTTGAAGGCATTGTTGTTGCCCATGAAGTTTCCCTTGAAGAAGACTCCTATCTGGTTGTCGGTGCCGGGCATCGCTACGAAGTTCAGGTATATCGATGATGACTGCCACGCAAACTGCGTGTTTCCTCCGTTGCCGGGAGTCGCGGGAGCGAGAGATGATGGTGTGAAGAGTGTCGCGGAGGGCATGGCGTCACCCCATGTGAATACTCCTTCACCTAAGAACTGTCCGCCGATACCGAGATAGAACTCATTGTTCTTACCCACCAATGCGAATCGCGGAAGACCGTTATCGTTTGGTGCTTTAGGGGCATTTCCCTTAAGGCTCTTTTCCACATCGTCAGGATTTGCCTTGTCGTTGTGCAGGGGAGTGGTGACTCCTGATTCCATATGACGGTTGTCACGTTGCGCCGAAGCGTTGAATGTTGTGGCTGATGCCAATAGCAATGCCGCTGCAAGTAAAGAATGTGTTTTCATAGTAACCGTTTTTGAATTATAACAATGATGAGGCCAAAAGTTCAACACTTCCGGCCTCATGATTATAGAATCAGCCCTTTCTTAATCCGCATTCACAGAGAAAGCGAACTTCTTACGCATCACGAAGGTGATGACTGCATAGGCTATCAGCAGGATAAAGCTGATAAGGAAGGCGAAGGTTCCGCCGGCCTGCACGTGGAATATGTCGCGGAGCGCTCCGATGAGGAAGGGCGATACAACTATGGCAAGGTAGTTGGCCGAAAGCACAAAAGATAGTGCCATAGTGGCCTTCTTCTCATTGTCTACACACTGCGCTGCCTTGTCGTAGATGATCGGCTGTGAGATACCGTAGCCGAGTCCCACGAGGGCTGCACCGATACACATAGTCACCGAATCCGCACAGAAAACGAAGAGGGCCTGTCCTGCCATCATCATTATGGCTGCCCAGAAGAAAGTATTGCCCTTAAGCACCCTCATGAAGAAGGGGAGGAAATATCCCGGCAGAAGGATGAAGAGGAAGTAGATGGCAGTGATCGTGCCTGAGAGTGACGCGCTCCAGTCTTTCTTCTCGATAAGGAATGGGCAGTAGTAGGAGATCGAGATGGATGCGAACGTAATGAAGAAATATACTCCGATCAACGCCCAGAGCTTGCCTACATAGAAACCTCCTGCAGTTTTCTCCCCGGAGACAGTCTTCGCGGGTGTGGCAGCGGTAGGGGCTGTGGAGGAAGACGAGGAGGTAGAGGCATCGGAAGGCGTATTGACTACCTTACGCAGCCAGAATACAAGCACGAGCGGTATCAGGCAGACGAGGTAGACGGCGAAAGGAAGGTGCCAGTTGCCGTGGCTGAGCCATCCTACCACGAATGTGGCCACCACAAGTGCGGAGTTGGCGATGCCGCTTTGGATACCCATTTGGTTCATACGGTAGGTGCCGCTGAATGTATCGGCGATCAGGCCGGTTGAGAAGGGAATGAGCAGGCCGGCGGCGCACCCGAGCAGACAGCTGATGATGATAAGCCACGCCATAGTGTTAGCGAACATGTAGGCAACTGCGCATGCAGTGAAGAGTACAAGACCGCCGATAATAATCGACATCTTGTGTTTGGTCAGCGACAGTTTGCCCGACATCAGTACGAAGGGGATGATGAGCAGATTGGGGAGAGCTGTCAGAAGCTGGTTTTCCATCTGCGTAGTATGCGGGAAAATCTTTCCGAGCGTACCCAGCATGGGTGTCACGGCCAACCCCGGGAGATTGACTATGAGCGAGATCGACATGATGGCGCAGTAGGTCATCAGTGTCATGGGGGCTTTTCCGGTCTTTATCATGGCGAAATGCGATTTAAGGGGTTTATAAGGTTTAGGATGTTTATCAGGTTTAAGGGGTTAAAGGGCTGGAAAGTCGCTTGTGCTTCTTCAACTCTTTAAACTCCTTAAACCTCTTAAACTTTTTAAACTTACTTTGAAGCAGGCTGGTCGGATTTCGCATAGTCCACGAACTTTGCCGCGTCCGGATTATCGCTGTTCTCTTCCGCGAATTCCTGGGCAGCCTGAAGTCTTTCCTGAACTGCTTGGGCTGAGTTGTCCCAGTGGAACGGAACGAATGACGTTCCCATGGCATCCCATGACGGTTTCTTGAAGTGGAGGATGATGAACGGCAATACCACGAATACAATCGTACCGCCGATCAAAACTGTAAACCATACTGCATTTGATCCCATCTGGATCTGTGCCGGCGGGAAGAAGCTGAAGATGAAGGCGATTGCGGATCCAATGAAGCCAACACCGGCGATGAGCCACATCACTCCATTACCCTTCTTGCCAAGACGGTAAGGACGAGGAGCGTTCTTCATCGAGTAGCGGAGTTTGATGGATGACGCGAACATAAGCAGGTAAGCTATAAGATAAAGCACGCACGTGAGCTGTGACAGAATCTGATAGAAGCTCTGTACGGATGGCATGAGGACCATAATGAACGAAAGGACTGTGACAGCTATACCCTGAACATAGAGGATATTCTTCTGCACTCCGTTCTTGTTGGTCTTCTGGAAGAACTTGGGGAGATAACCTGCCTGTCCTACTGCGAATACACCTTTTGACGGACCTGCTACCCAAGTCAATACGCCGGCAAGAACGCCGAATGCAAGTGCGATGGCGATAATGGGAGCGAACCATTTCATATGAAGGGCACCGAAATAGTTGTCGAAACCAACGAGAAGGCTCTGAACGAGGTTGATATCCTTTGCCGGAATGATCACGCCGAGTGAATATGTGCCGAGAATGAAGATGGCGACTGTAGCAAGCGCACCGATTATCACAGCCTTAGGATAATTGACGGTAGGGTTCTTGATCTCCCTTACGTGGATACCTGACATCTCCATGCCTGCATAGAAGAGGAAGATAGAGACGGCAAGGATGATATTGTTGAAGTTGGAGAAATCAGGGATGAAGCTTCCGTGCCAGTCCATCTGTGATTTACCGCCTGTGGCAAGATATACGATAGCACACACCACGAG
Source organism: Muribaculaceae bacterium (assembly GCA_029070945.1). GTDB lineage: Bacteria > Bacteroidota > Bacteroidia > Bacteroidales > Muribaculaceae > Lepagella. The sequence goes on along the minus strand of JAIEBK010000107.1, from coordinate 16,072 downwards.
GATCACAACAGGGATGATCGTACCTACGATACCGCCGATCTTAGATACCTTTCCTACCCATCCCATGCCTTTCAGCGAGATGAATGTCGCTATCCAGTAGATTGCCAGCACCACTGCTATTGTGTAATATTTGTTGGCGGCAAGATGAGCGTCATATATATGGTCCATGCCTATGAAAGCGAGCGATACGGCGCCGAATGTCAATACAGTCGGGAACCAGATCGTACTCTCGATCCACTGCAGCCAGATGCCAAGGAATCCGACCTTATCGCCGTAAGCCTCGCCTACCCAGCGGAACATACCGCCCTGCTGATAAGGGAACATGGCAGCCAGCTCAGCGGCTACGAGAGAAACAGGAATCAGGAAGACGATCGCTGCAAATATATAGTAGAATGCGGAGCTTACGCCATACTCGGCTTCCGCCGGAAGTCCACGGAGCGATACTACCGCGACGATGTTCATTATGATAAGGGTAAAGACCCCCATCTTGGCCGCCTTCTTGACGGGCGACGTTGTCTGTGCGGATGAAGTAGCCATAACAATGAGGTTTTAATAATAAGTGAAATTTGGAGTTGTTTTGCAGGATATGTCGAGATTAAACATGATTAGTCGGGATTAATCTCGATAATTTAATCGACAATCTTTACTTTGTCTCCGTTGAATATCCCGAGTCCGAGTTTCTGCATGAAGTATTTTATGGCCGCCTGAGCCTTCACGGAGTTTCCTGCGTCGTCAAGCGGTGGCGCGAAAGCCGCGATTCCGAATAGTCCCGGCATTACTCCCATTACTCCGCCGCCTACTCCGGTCTTTGCCGGGATCCCTGACGTGTAGAGCCAGTCGCCGGTATGCTGATAGAAGCCTACGCTCGCGATCATGGTAGTGATCTTTGGTGAGATTTCCGGGTCGAACACCTGTTTCTTCGTCACCGGATTCAATCCTCCGTTGGCGATCGTAGCGCCCATAACTGCTAACTGAGATGACGTGATGCCGAGCGAGCATTGACGTGTGTAGAGGTCAAGGCTCATGTCTACATCATCGTAGATACGGTTATAGTTTTTCAGCAGCCATGCGATAGCACGATTATTGAAGTTGGTTGCGGTCTCGCTCTCATATAGCTCATCGATCAGTTCAGGCGCCGATCCGCAGAGTGCGGTTATGTTTTCAGTAATTGCTTTCCATTTGTCTTCGGAATCGCCTTGCGGGGCCACCATTGAGCACGCTGAGATCGCGCCCGCGTTTACGAGCGGAGTCGACGGATGGTCGTTTTCCAGAAGAATGGCGAAAATAGAGTTGAAAGGAAGTCCCGTGGCGTCCGCACCGATCTGTTTGAGTACTCCTGCGGGAGTATGCTGGATCATCGCGAGTATAGCGGTTGGTACTTTTGATACGGATTCGATGCCGAATTTATATTCCGTGTCTCCGAAGTTGAAGCAGGTGCCATCGCCCAAAGTTACGCTGAGTCCGAACAGGTTTGGATCGATATTGGCCAGATAGGGAATATAGTGGGCGTTAAGGCCACCCTTTATATCCTTCGATGCCTCGTATGCCTCCTGAGCTGCCTGCTGTATCTGGGATTTGGTTATAGTTTTTTCCATAGTATTTCAGTCTTAGGTTTATGAGGTATAATAAGTTTATGAAGTTTAAGGGTTCAGATGTCCAGGCTGACCTAATAAACACCTAAACCCTTAAACCTTATAAACTTTTTAAACTACTTTCCCGTGTGATTAAACATGGAGCTCTTAAGAGGAATATTCTTCTCCATAGCGATACGCGTCGTGGTCGGGTATTCAAGCTTGTTAAGCTCGTTTACAGCGAACTGAATGTCCGAGAGAAGCTGGTCTGCCATGTCGCGGCTGAATCCCTGCTTGCAGAGCACACGCATCACAATCATGTTCTCGATGTTTGCCGGCATTGCATATGCAGGTACCATCCATCCTTTCTGTGCGAGCTTGTCCTGCAGGTCGTAGAGCGTCCATTTTGCTGTAGCCTGGAAATCTGGCTTCATGCGCCATACGAAGATCGGGTTGGGCAGTTCCTCGTCGGCATAAGGCATGAAGGGTTCCATAGCGGCTACCTGCTCCTTGAGATAACGGGCTACCATCAGTGAATTGTACTGGATGTTCTTGTATCCCTCGAATCCAAGACGGATGAACTGATAATACTGGCCGAGGATCTGAGCTGCCGGACGTGAGTAGTTAAGACCTACCTGTGTTACTTCCGCGCCGAGATAGTCTACTGTAAATGCCATGTCGTCGGGGAGGTACTGCTTGTCTTTCCATACTACCCAGCCGAGTCCCGGATATACGAGGCCGAACTTGTGGCCTGAGGTGCTGATGCTCAATACCCATTTAAGACGGAAGTCCCATTTCTTTTCCGGGAAGAGGAACGGAAGGATGAAACCGCCTGAGGCTGCGTCTATGTGTATGCATACCTCGTTGCCGGTCTCGGCGTTGAATTTGTCAAGGGCAGCGTCAAGAGCCTCCACATCGTCGTTAAGGCCTGTCCATGTCACGCCCTGAATAGGAACCACACAGATAGTGTTCTCGTCGCAGAGTTTGATGGCGGCGTCTACGTCGAGGGTGGGATGTTCTGTGGTAAGCGGCACGAGTCTCATCTCCACGTCCCAGAAATTACAGAATTTTTCCCATACCACCTGATATCCTGTCGACATAACGAGATTAGGCTTGTCATAGGGCTTGCCTGCTTTCTTGCGGCGGTCTTTCCATCTCTTAAGGGCAGCCAGTGCGCCAAGCATACAGGCCTCCGAAGATCCGATGGCAAGCGCGCCTGCCTTCCATTTGTTGGTCTCGGGAGTGTTCCAAAGGTTTGCCACGATGTTTATACATTTCTGGCACATTACAGCGATTCTCGGATACTCGGTCTCGTCGATGTAGTTGATGTTGATTGCCTCGTTCATCAGTTTTGTGGCATAGTCATCCATGTAGGTGGTCACAAATGTAGCGAGGTTAAGTCTCGGCTGTGTCTGGGCGAAAGTCTCGTCCTTTACCATCTCGTAGGCTACTTCCGGAGTAGTCGGACCGTCTGGGATTTTCTCTACAGGAGCCGGTTTCAGCATTGCATTCTGGCCAAAAGCCTCGCTTTTGGCATCGCCGAAGCGATAGGTCGGATCAATCATAGTACTTAAGGTTTTAATAATGAAACTGAAAGATAATATATATTCTCAGATATGCATGCATTAGAAATCGGAATCCTGAGACGGCGACGGCTTTGGCATGAATAAAAGAGGATTGTGCTCTTATATTTATGCAAGATAAACAAGGTTATACAAAAATAGTTTGTAAATTTATGAAAAAGAACCCTAAAAATACAGAACTCCTTCAGAATATCCAGAAGCGTTTGTGTTTTTTCTTCTTTTTTTCTTCTCTGTTACCGGTGACGGTCTGCTTGGTGACGCCCGGATCTTCGAGAAGTCCTTCCTGAATGAGACGTAGAGAATCCGATGCGCTCAGACCGGGGTCGGACATGGCGTCGAATCCGGCGGGTCTGGCCACCTTTAGCCTGGCGAAGCGGGAATTGCGCACTCCACGGCGAAAGACTCCTTCTATCTGATCGAGAAGATTGATGCGGGCGTTGTTGACAACGTCGACGCTTTCTATCACGGAGTTTTCCTTAAACTTGGCCCCTCCGAACCGAACCTTATATTTCTTCGGATTTCCTGATACGGTTATTCCGAACTTAAAGGGAATAGGAGATTTCAGGACCGCCAGATGATAGTCGAAATCCATAGCCATATTGTTTGAGCCGTAGACCCCCAGACGGTATCGGTCTATATTGAAAGAGAAGGGATAGACCCGCATCAGGCCGTCTTCTACGGTCATCTCCACATTCAGGCTGTGTATGGTGTTATCTGCCTTATCCTTGAATCCAAGCCATTTCCCGAGTGTCCGGTATTTTTCAGGGTCAATGAATGCAAGGTTGTCGCCGGTAATGCGGATCGCGGCATTGAGCGAGGGCAGATCTATATTCATGCCTGAATCAATACGGCACGTTGCGGCTATGTTCGCTCCTATAAGTCCTGAGAAATCGTGCATCAGAGGGGTGATAGAGTCTATTGCCGGAACCATTTTCACAAACTTGGCTATATTGAAGTCTTTGATCTGCATTCCGAATCCGAAATTCATTGCGTTGGAGTTAGGAGCGGAGTAGAGGGCCGAAAGCGACAGTGCTCCCGCCTCCGAGTCGGCCTTCAGGTCGTGCAGGTTGACGCCTCCGTCATAGACCAGCAGGTCGGCTCCTACATTCTGCATGTCCACATCACTGTATAGAAGTCTGTTGGCACTGATTCTGAGATTAGCGTCTATGTTTACGGGGATAAGGACAGGGGCCGCTTTCCCCGGACCTGCTTTGGAGAGCGCGTCGAGTTTTTCGGCCAACGTCTTGTTGTCGGTAGCCTTGATCGGGGTCTTTCCCTTTCGCCTGTCAGTTGCATAGCCAGCTCCTGTGAATATACTTGCTGAGATCTCGTTGATGTCTATTGTGTCGCTCAGCAGAGATAGGTTGCCCTTGAGATTGTTGCTGCTTTTGTCGGTAAGTGCGCGGCGCACATTGGATATTAGTCCCGACAGGGTGATGTCTGAGGCTCCTGCACGAAGGGAGATGTCGGAGATCCTTATGGAATCGTTGTTGAAACGCAGCGCCACCGACGAGATATGATTTTTCAGCGGGAAGATAGGAGTCAGGAGACGTGCGTTGTTGGTGTTGACAGTGCCTGAGAGTTCCCACTCGTTGAGAAATCTCCGGAACTGCGGTGTGAGGTTCCACACCAGCATCTCGTCATTCCCATTTCCTTCACCGGTATAGACGCGCTTGATATGTTTTCTATGCTTGCGCTTGTAATATACGTATTTATGTACCTCGGCCGGAGAAATATAGGCGAATTCCCTGTAGCCTGTGGCTTTATTCCTTATGGTGTCTTTTCGCTTGGGAATGGATTTTGCCTTATAAAGTGAGGCTTTCACCTTTGTATCATTGATGAGGAAGCGGTCGGAAAGCGTGCCTGCTGATACGCTTCCTATGAGGAGATCGGTGGAGATTCGAGGTATAGGACCTCCTCCTTTAACCGGCTGCAGGCGTACGGGCCCGCTGATGTTGCGGATGCGTGCTCCCGCGCTGTCTGTTATGTTGGTGATGTTGAAGCGGGCTGCTTTGAGATTTGCCGCTACGGGAAGCATCAGCGTGGTATCGGACCGGAAGGAGGATTTCTCTATCCCTGCCGTGAGGGAAACTCCGCTCAATGCGAGGTCTACGCCGCTCACAAGTATGGTAGCGGTGTCCACATCCACTCTGGCATTCAGCAGGGGAAGTCCGTCGACCAACCGTCTGGAATCCAATTCTATCCTCGCGTTGCCAATTTCTACAAGCTTACTTGTGTCGGCTGTAAGGAAATATATGTTTCTGGCGTTTACTGAGCCGTCGGCCACGAGACGGTGCAGACACTCCGGTCTCAGCATTGATGTGCTTCCTCGGGCATTGAGGTCGGCTGTAATGACTCCTGCGAGATAGCCCGGTATCTTCTCCAGCAATATAGGAGGGAGGTCGCGTATATCAAGGCTGCCTTCCACATCGACATCGAATGACGGATCGGAAAGTGGGGTGGTGATAAATGCTGATGCATTAAGCTTCGTACCGGGACCGGCAACGGAAAGACGTCTGATATCCACTGTGGTACGGTCCGGCTGATTGGTGAAGGTATTCACAATGACGTCAATCGAGATGTCTTTCAGATGCGCGTTGCCATAGTCAAGTTTTGACGGCGCTATCCCTACGTTTATCCTGGCGGAGGGAATTGTATCGGTAGCTAAGTTCATCGGCTCTGTGAGCTCGAATCTTCCGGCGATGGCGACATCTGTGGCGAAATAGGGGGCGTAAAGGCGATGACGCTGACGTACGGAGTCCGGTAGTACTGAAAGAAGATCGGAAACTGCTACCGGAGCCAGATCTACAGTTGCCTTTCGTGCTATGGGTGTATCCGTAAGATCGATCTCTCCGGATACGACGGCCCTGATGAAAGCTCCTCTCAGCTCCATCTCGTCCATAGCCACCAGTCCGGGTTCTGTCGGATTCCAATACACCTTGCCGTTGAGTCCGAAGCTTATCCGGTCGAGGTTGGTTATCAGTGTCGCTTTGGGAGAGGTGATGTTGCCGTTGATCTTTAGTCTGTAGGTAGGTTGCTTTTCTCCGTCTACAGCGGCATCAGTCAGCAACAGTACTGAAGCCGAGGTAGAGTCGGCGGCATTATAGAAACGTATTTCCTTTGGTCTGGTAAGGGAAAATCTGTTGATGCGGAACCCGGGCATCTTCTTCTTTGCCGAAGAGTCTGAAGGCAGGGTTATTATATCATAGTTGGGTCGGCCGTCATGGGCTATCACCAGATTTACGCTCAGTCCGCTGAGAGCTACGTCGTGGAGGGAAATCTCATTGTCTACGAGCAGACGCTTTATGTCCAAAGCGCCGCTCAGGTGCTCGAGTGTGACCAGAGAGTCTGCATATTCGGGCAGAAGGCCGCGCTGTCCCGGTGTCAGGGAGTCAAAAGCGTGGGATATTAAGGTCAGACTGTCGAGTTCTATGCCTAAGATCGGGAAATGAGGATGGAAGCCGAGACGAAGGTCGCCTATTTTCACGTCGCCGTCTATATAGTCGTTGGCCACACGCTCCACCATCGGGGCAAGGTACCTGGAATCGATAAATTTGACTGCGCATATCAGCAGGACACCCACCGCAACCACGATCGCCACGAGAGTCCATGCAGCTATCTTCAGAGTCTTTACTACTACCGAACCTGCCATTTTCAGGATTTATTTGCAAAATTACAAAACATTTTTTCATTCAGGACCGCACTGTGAGCAAAGTCCCCTTCCCTTTAAGTGAGACAGAGGTCAGGACGGCGGGAATCAGCACTGTCTCTCCCGCTTTAATCGACATTGTCCCATCGTCGTATGCTATGACGGCATTCCCTTTGAGACACATAAGTATGGTAAATGACTCGTCGCTGTTCTCAAGTGTCATCTCTCCGTCGAGCAGCAGTCTGTTTACTCTGAAATGTTCACATTCCGCAATTATATAGTCGGCGGCGTCCGGATCCGGTTGCGCTGACTTAAAGTCATTTCGGAAAGTAAAGTCAATGGCGTCTTTCGCCTGCTCCGTATGCAGTTCGCGGAGATTTCCATTAGCATCGAGTCGGTTATAGTCATATATCCGGTATGTTATATCACTTGATTCCTGTATTTCGGCAAGAAGATTGCCTCCTCCGATGGAATGTACCCGGCCGGCAGGGACAAAGAAGACATCACCGGGGTGAGAGTCATGCGCCGCAAGAGCCTCTTCAATGGTGTCGGTCTCCACCATCTTTACGTATTCCTCCGGAGTCATTGCCCTGTTAAGGCCTGAATATATTTTTGCACCTTCCTCGGCTTCAATTATATACCACATCTCGCTCTTGCCAAAGCTGTCGTGGCGCTGTCTGGCGAGGTTGTCGTCGGGATGTACCTGCACGGAAAGTTTGTCGTTGGCATCGATAAGCTTGACAAGCAATGGGAACTTACCCTTATAGCGGTCGAAAACCTTCTGTCCCAAAAGATCAGGACCGAAACGCTCTATGAGCTCGATGATACGCATTCCTCTGTAAGGACCGTCTGCCACTACGGATTCGTGACCGGGCACAGCGGATATCTCCCAGCTTTCCCCGATATTGGAATCTGTCTGTACGATCCCTTTGTATCTGCATATTTTAGTTCCCCCCCATATGACGCTTTTCAGATAGGGAGTAAACTTTATCGGAGAACTCTCAATTATTTTTCTCTTCATCTTCATCTATTTTCGACAGCGCGAAAGAATAGGCTCCTGCAGAGATCGCCTTGCTCGCTCCTAATTTAGAAATGGTTACGCCGATACGCTTAAGGTCATCGTATTCCACCGTCATGTTTGTGCCCCTCACTTCAATTCTTCTGGAATTGCCTTTTGCAAACTTCCCGAACTCTACCGGATCGTCAAGATCAAAGACATCCATCTGCACTCTTCTGACACTTTCTCCTCCAAGGGTGGCAAGATTCGAACGCAGCTCCTTCAGAAGGGATGGCATTATCCAGTGTCCGGCAGCTGTGATTCCTCCTCCTATCACGATTAGCCCGTCGATGAGCTGGGCGGCAATGGCAATGGCATCTCCGGCGATCTCACCAAACTCGGCAAAAGCCTTACGCGCGGCATCCCGGTTGCCCTCGCGTCTGCCGTCAGCTATCTCGCATATGTCCTTGGGCTCAAGGTTGTGTCCATAGTCGCCGGATGCTTCGGCATAGACTCGCTTAATGGCGCGTATCGCCACTCCTTCCTCAACTATGATTCCCTTTTTCATCTTGTGAGGAAGACAGAAAGTCTCGACGCATGAATTATCGCCACGGTTTAATTGCTTATCAATCACAATTCCAACCCCGAAACCGGTGCCGAAAGTATATCCGAGAAGATTTCTGAAGCGTTTCGTGCTCCCGGCTTCAGCCAGACGACGGTTGATCTCAGGCAACGCTCCGCAAAGAGCCTCCCCGTAAGCGAACAGGTCTCCGTCGTTATTTATGAAGACGGGAATGCCGAATTCATTCTGAAGCATCGGTCCGAGAGCCACACCGTTCCTGAAAGACGGGAAATTAGGCAGGAAGCCTCCGATGATACCGTTGGGATAGTCAGCCGGTCCGGGGAAAGCGAAACTTATGGCTACCGGTTTCTCGTCAAGCTGATCGATAACTTCGCGGAATCCCGTGATAATCGTATCAAGGCAGAGGTCAAGGTCATGAGCATTCGACGGGTAGGTCAGCGGTTCCGTTATGTATTCACAGGCGCGCATGGCGCCGAATACGAAATTAGTGCCTCCGGCATCGAGAGTAATGACTATTCTGCTGTCGTATCTATACATACCTGCTATTTCCTCTATTCAGTTTTAAATACCACAAATTTACTCAATTTTTCCGACCTGTGCAACTATTTTGATTTTATTCAGCATCTTTACGCATCTTTCTGACTGTTGGATGTGTTTTCCGGATGTGTCCGGTAGTGTATGGGGGTATCGAAAACATCTTATCGTATCAATGCGTTATAATTTAAAAGGAAAATTCCTTAGGCCCTTTTCTTGATGATTGAGGGCTTATCACCTATCTAATTCCACGAATATGAAAAAGAATTCATCCGGTAGGCCTTCGAAGAGAATGCGTAAGGCCGATCTTCAGGACAAGATACTGGCTTTCCTTGAGAAGGAAAACCGTCAGTCGTTCAACTATAAACAGATAGCTTTCGCCATAGATGCCCAGGATTTACGAATGGATGTCATCAACCTTCTTGAGGAACTTGCAGCAAATGACGTCATTCAGGAAGTGGGACTCGGCAAATATAAGGCTCCGGCCAACCGGGGCTCGGAGAATGTCGGTACGTTTATCCGCCGCTCCAACGGCAAGAATGCCGTGCTTATCGATGACGAGCAGATTCTTGTGGCGGAACGTAATTCCATGCATGCCCTCAACGGCGATAAGGTGCGCGTGATGATATCGGCCGCCCGTAAAGGTGTGGAGCCGGAGGCCCAGGTGCTCGAGATCATAGAGGCTAAAGATCAGGTATTTATCGGTGAACTAATCGTAGACCGCCATGGTGCACGTCTCGTTCCAGACTCAAAGTTCCTCGCCGCCGATATAATCCTCAACCGCAATAAGCTGAAGGGTGGCAAGACGGGCGACAAGGCCATAGCGAAGATAACTGTGTGGAAGGATGAGGAGATGTGTCCACGGGGGGAGATCGTCGACATCCTCGGCAAAAAAGGAGAGAACAACGCCGAGATGCACGCCATTCTTGCGGAATTCGGTCTTCCCTACAAGTATCCTGAGAGTGTGGAGAAAGCCGCCGACAGGATAGGCCCGGGCATCACCCCTGAAGAAGTGTCGAAGCGCGAGGACTTCCGGGGTATCACTACTTTCACCATCGACCCCCGCGATGCTAAGGACTTCGACGATGCCCTCTCGATCCGTACCCTTGCAAACGGCAACTATGAGGTCGGTGTCCATATTGCTGATGTGACACACTATGTCACTCCCGGCAGCATCATAGACAAGGAGGCTCAGAAACGCGCCACCTCCGTCTATCTTGTAGACCGCACGATACCGATGCTTCCTGAACACCTCAGCAACGGCATATGCTCCCTGCGTCCCGATGAGGAGAAACTGACATTCTCTGCCATCTTCGAACTCGACAAAAAGGCGAATATCATCAACAGCCGTATCGGCCGCACTGTGATCAAGAGCAACCGACGCTTTACGTATGAGGAGGCTCAGGAACGTATAGAGACCGGAAAGGGTGACTACTCGACCGAAATAAATATCCTCAACGACCTTGCCCAGCAGCTTCGTCACCGCCGTTATGAAAACGGAGCACTGGAATTCGACCGTGCGGAGGTGCGCTTTGACATTGACAAGGATGGAAAGCCGATCAGCGTTTACTTCAAGGAGTCTAAAGAAGCCAACAAGCTCATCGAGGAGTTCATGCTGCTCGCCAATATTGCGGTGGCCGAGAAGATAGGGAAGGTTCCGAAGGGAAAGAAGGCTAAGACGTTCGTCTATCGTGTCCACGACAATCCGGACGCGGAGAAGCTTGCCAACCTCAGCAGCATAGCCGCACGTTTCGGCTTCAAGATCAACGCTGAAGGAAAGTCTACCCAAGTCAACAAAAGCCTTAACCGTATGCTGAAAGACGTGAAGGGACGCGGAGAGGAGAACATGCTCTCAATGCTCGCAATACGCTCCATGGCAAAGGCGATCTATACAACCGACAATGTCGGTCATTACGGACTGGCTGTGCCTTACTACACCCACTTCACATCGCCGATCAGACGTTATCCCGATATGATGGTTCACCGTCTGTTGCAGCGTTATGCAGACGGCGGTCGTTCTGTGGAGAAGATGAAGCTTGAGGATCAATGTAAGCATTCCTCCGACATGGAACAACTGTCGGCCAATGCGGAGCGTGCATCTATCCGCTACAAGCAGGTAGAATATATGCGCGACCGTCTCGGCGAAGTCTATGAGGGTGTGATCTCCGGCGTGACGGAATGGGGTGTGTATGTGGAGCTTGATGAGAATATGTGCGAAGGTCTTGTGCCTGTACGCGATCTCGCCGACGATTACTATGATTATGACGAGAAGAACTATTGCCTGACCGGGCGCAAGACGCATAAGAAATACACGCTCGGCGACAGGGTGAAGGTGCAGGTGGCACGCGCAGACCTTGACAAGAAGCAGCTTGACTTCGCTCTTCTCTCTGACGACGGCAATCCGAACAAACCTCTCAAGGAAAAGAACAGGAAGCACGGTCGCAACCAACCCAAGACAAAAACGCGTTCCCGCAAGCGGTAGGGACGTTGATTTGTGAGAATTATGAATTTTTAAGAAAAAATATTTGGAGGATTCCGAAAAAAGCAGTAATTTTGCACTCGGATGAGCCCTCCACGACCAGCTCCCCGTGAATCCCCCAGATCTTGACCGAAGCAAGGGTAGCGGGTTGAGCGGTGCGATGAAGTAAGTTCATCCACCTGCCTCTTTAGCTCAGTTGGCCAGAGCACGTGATTTGTAATCTCGGGGTCGTTGGTTCGAATCCGACAAGAGGCTCCCCAAAGGCGCGACGGCATTTGCCGCCTCGCCTTTTTTCAATGATCAATTATCAATGATTAATGATTCAACTTTCGCAAGTGAAAGTTGATGGTTATGAGGTTATCAGGTTAAAAGGTTAATATGGAGCATGATGTTTTTTAGCCGGGGTGTCAACTCCAGAAGTCAGATTTAAACTCTTAACCCCTTAAACTATAACCCTTAAGTAAGCTTGCGAAACTTAAATGAGTGTATTGTATGGTAGATAGGATGTAAGCCACATGTTAATATCGAGGAAACATCCGAATACGAATCCGATGAGGAGCTGAAAAAGCTGCACCGGTTCAAACCTGCGCCTTAGGATGAGGATCTGAGCTATTACGAGAATAACGTTCATTATGTTGGTGTAGCCGCCGATCGTCCATCCGGGAGTGATACCGGCTTCTCCGGCCAGTGTGAACGACATCGGGATGGATGAAATGACACCGCTGCCAAGATTAGACCTTACACATAGCGCGACACCTAAAGTCATGAAAAACATGGAGAGAAGCAGTAGGATATGCTGCCAGATGAATCCTATAACCTGATCCTTTGTAATCTTCATTTTTTTACCTATATCCATTAGAATCTCAAAATCGGATACAAAATTAATAATTTTCAGGGAGATTTCATAATAAATCTGATTTATCTCCAAAGGTGTAGTGTCTTGTCGAGGTTTGATATGGATAATTATTAGTTTTAATTTGGTAAAACAAAAAAGGATTCCGACTCGTTTTCTTTTTATGAATGGAATTGCATTAGGACTTCTTCTCCCTTTTCTTGGCACCACTCTTGGAGCGGCTTGCGTTTTTCTTCTAAGGAAAGCGATGCCTCAGCGTCTGCAGAAAATACTTACCGGTTTTGCCGCCGGAGTGATGGTAGCGGCCTCTGTATGGTCTCTCCTTATCCCATCTATCGAAATGACCGGCAAGGAAGGCTTCATGAGTATTTTTCCTGCTATCGTGGGATTTTTAGTTGGTATCCTGTTCCTTCTGTTTCTTGACGAGATCATTCCTCACCAGCACATTGATAGCAACGAAAGTGAGGGCCCAAGATCGCATATGTCAAAGACAGCCAAAATGGTATTTGCTGTCACTCTTCATAATATCCCTGAAGGCATGGCCGTAGGTGTGGCCCTTGCCGCCGCAATTGACCACAGTTCCTATCTTCCTATGGCCGGGGCGGTTGCGCTGTCGCTCGGTATAGCTATCCAGAACTTTCCGGAGGGAGCGATCGTCTCCATGCCGTTGAGGAGTGCCGGAAATTCAAGGCGGAAGTCTTTTCTTATGGGAACACTCAGCGGAGCGGTGGAGCCTGTCGGAGCTATAGTCACAATTCTTCTCGCATCTGTAGTGCTTCCTATTCTTCCGTATCTGCTTTCGTTTGCCGCTGGAGCTATGATGTATGTAGTGGTGGAGGAATTGATTCCGGAGACTCAGGAAGGGAAGCATTCAAATTTAGGAACCATCGGTTTCTCTGTTGGATTCCTCCTGATGATGGCTCTCGACGTGCTGCTCGGATAAGCCCTTATTATGACTCCGTAGCAGGATAAAGGGCGTTGAATGCCTTTTCAAGCCTGGGTATCGGATCTGAAAAATGATTGCCTGGCACACTCTGAAATTCAACTTTTATTCCTGCTGCTTTCAAAAGCTTGATAATTTCGTCAGTATTTACGCCGACAGTATTGAAAGCCTTGACGTTTGATCTGGATTCCTGCTCGCCGAGAAGGAAAAATCCCATACCGTTTTTATGGGGAATCTCAATCTTCCTCATCCACTCAATAAAGCCCTCATACCAGAATGAACCTGAAAGAGAGGCAATACTTTTGAATGTATTACACTCCATCCATTGCCACAAGGCAAATAACCCGGACATAGACACTCCTATAATGTCACGCTCCGCATCTTTGTCAATTCCGAGGGTATCTTCTACCTGAGGAATGACTTTCTCCTGCAAAAGCTGAAGAAATTCCGGAGACTCGCCTTTAAAATCCGGATCTCCCTTCGGAACTCCCGGAGCGGGCCATGGACTAAACACGCTCTCCCAGTCCATTCCGGTTATCACAACAATAGTCACGCCATATTTCTCGGTAGCCGTTTCAATCCAGTTGCCGAGCATATCCATAGGATAGAGTATATATGCAATCCTGTCCTTTCGGACCGCAGAACTGCAAAGACAGGACAGCCCTTCAATTTTAATTATCTTCTTCATATTTTTCATTAATATCAATAAGTAGAAATGCATAATAATCAATTACTTTGATAAATCTTCATTATGAATTATGCATTGTGACTTGCGTAAGCTTGCCCGTAGGCAATTATGCATTATGCATTGTGAATTATGCATTGTGCATTGTGCATTATGAATTATTAGAAAGTTTCATCATATCAGCCATATCATGAAATCCAAGTGAAGTATATACTGGTTTTCCTTCGGCTGTGGTTTCAAGATAAATCTTGCCACACTCGCGGCTCTTCGCCTCTTCAAGCAGGCGTAATACAATCCTGTGGGCAATTCCTTGATTACGAAATGCCTCACGGACATAGATATTCATCAGATATGCGCACCTGCCGGAAGGATTATCAGGCGATGGCAGCTCATCAGTGAGACAGATTGCCCCACACCCACAATCCACATCGTCACAAGATGCGACAAAAGCAATGTGTGTTTTATCCGGGATATGACATAGGTAGTATCTGCGGTTTGCCTCAAGCAGACTATTATCAGGTTCCTCACCGAACACATTGCGGATCACCTCCGCCCGCCATTTCATCAAGGTAGTGATGTCATTGATTTGCCTTAGTTCCACCATCATATTTCTCCTTCCTTCATAACAACCGGTAGTGCCTCTACGTCTACCTTTCCCCTGCGGGTTAGTGGTATTGTCTTGACTTTGACGAAAAATTCAGGAACCATAAAGTTTGTGAGTTTGTCATCAAGATATTTTCTTATATCCTTAAGCTTAGCTCCCTCTTTAGGAATAATGTATGCAGCAAGATAGTGGAGACCATTATCGTCAAGGAATGCACGTACGACTCCGCGCTCAACATGCGGACATGTGTTGAGCACATTTTCCACCTCTTCGGGTTCAACTCTTTTTCCGAGTATCATCACCTGGTCGTCACGCCGGTGCAGGAACGCGATGTTGCCGTCTGGAAGCTCATATCCGAGATCGCCGCTGCGGTACATTCTTGTTCCGTCGGCCATTGTCACGAAATTAGCCTGCTCAGGAGCATTGTTGATATATCCGCGGCTTACACCCTCGCCAAAGATGCAGATTTCTCCGACAGTTCCCTTCGTAACCTCTTTTAGATGCTTGTCGAGTATCTTGACCTCGACTCCCTTTACAGCCTTGCCTACCGGGAAAGTGCCGTCTTCAAGCGGCTTGGCATTGTCTACCCTAAAATAGTTGGAGCAGACTGTTGTTTCACTCGGTCCGTAGGTGTTGTATATCTTTATACCGAGATCTTTCAGTCTGGTGATATAACTTGCGCGGATCACGTCACCTCCGCTGATGATGAGTTTAATAGACTTAGGAATGTAATCGAGCTTGTTCATTTCGGCAAGAAGATAAGGGAACCCATCGATAATTGTCACTCCGTGACGTTCAGCGAATTTCAACAGTCCGGCGAGCGAACCGTTATGGATCGCATGAGAGGGAATACATAGGGCTGCTCCATTGAGAAGGGTAGTATAGACCTCTTCCACAAATATATCAAACGAGCAGACCGAGTATTGAAGCATCACATCGCCAGGCCCTGTCTTGAACTCGGATTCGAAAGCCTCACAATAGTTGACCACGGAATGATTCTCAACACTGACTCCTTTGGGCTTGCCGGAGGTGCCGGAAGTGTAAAGCACGTATGCGAGTCCGTCCGGCTCACTTAGGTCGGTCATTGTCCTTTCAGCAGGCTTAAGATGTTTGCAGTAGTTGTCGTTTATGATGAAGTCTACTTCCGCAGATTGCATCATATAGTCGATACGTTCCTGAGGGAGTGAGGGTTCAGCGGGCACATAGAAAGCGCCGCTTTTCAGCACGGCGAGCATCGCCGCAATTTGTTCCGCGCCGTGGTGCATCACGATTCCTACTGATTTCGGCTGTCTGTCATAAAACTTTGTGGCTATAGCGTCGACCATTCTGTCGAGCTGCGAGAATGTCAATGTGCGGTCATCCTCGATAATAGCAGGGTTGTCAGGGTATCTGTCTGCTGTTTCCTTAAAGAAGGAGTAGATCGTTCTTTTCATATGTGTGTTTTTCTTTATTATGATAATATAATGTTTTCAGCAATAACGTGGTTCACTGATAAGGTAAACAATCCGCAAACCTGCTGAATCTATCACGTTTTGTGCTATTCCATCATCCGAGAATAGAAAAGCGCTATTCGCCAATACTTATTTTTCAG
>JAIEBK010000106.1 GCA_029070945.1 Muribaculaceae bacterium | reverse complement strand
ACATGCATGCATCCTCCCCACGTGTGCCCGATTACCTCATTCTCGGTGGAGAACTGGGAAATTCATCAGCATCTTCAAAAGAAGATATTAACGCAATATTCCCGAAGCTGAAGGATATGGGACTCAATACCGTCCTGATGCCTGTATATTGGGAACTCATAGAACCATATGAGGGAAAGTTTGACTTCTCGCTTCTCGACGAGGCTATAACGACGGCAGAAGAGAACGATCTAAAACTCGTGCTTTTGTGGTTTGGGGCATGGAAAAACTCTATGAGCTGCTATGCGCCGGGATGGGTCAAGACCGATATAAAGCGCTTTCCGAGGGCCGTGACGGAGCAAGGCAAACCACTTGAGATCCTAAGCGCGTTCAGTGACGAGGTCCTTAATGCAGATCTCAGGGCATTCAATGCGATGCTCGATCATCTGAAATCCTTTGACAGAAACAATACCGTCGCTATGATTCAGATCGAGAATGAGATAGGAATGCTTGAATCGGCCCGGGATCATTCCCCGGCGGCTGAAAAGGAGTATTCGAAAGGAGTTCCCGGGCCATTGGCGAAAAAACTCGGCGTAAAGCCGGGATCTGAATGGAGATCGCTTGCCGATGCGGAAGACTATTCCGATGAGATGTTCATGGCATGGAATTACGCTCGCTATGTGGAAAACCTCGCTAAATCAGCAAGGAAGAAGCTTCCTGATACTCCTCTTTATGTAAACGCGGCCCTCGACAGCCGCGGTCGCCGTCCCGGACAGTATCCTTCGGCAGGCCCTATCGCAAGACTTGGCAATATATGGAAAACCGGCGCTCCATCGGTAGACTTCATTTCGCCTGATCTTTATGATCCTCCGTTCGCATCGTGGTTCAGGCAATATGATTTTCCGGACAATCCCCTCTTCATTCCTGAAATCAGGAGATCTGCCGACAATGGCACACATGCTTTTTATGCGGTCGGCGAGCACAATGCCATCGGGTTCAGTCCTTTCTCCATTGAGAACGCATCAGATAAGGAGGCTTCCCGACTAAGGGAGGCGTATTCTCTTTTAAAGAAAATCGAACCGTATCTCGGCAACGGATATGAAAGCTACGGACTTCTTTTTGACAATGACAATGCGAAAGAGCAGAGAATAGTGGAGAAAGACGGTCTTAAAACAATTTCCTCACATTTCTTCACTTTGCCATGGGACAGCCGGGCCACTGACGGAAGCCGATGGCCTGACGGCGGCGGAATGGTGATCAGGCTCGATAAGGACGAATATCTGATTGCCGGCACCGGAATAGTGGTGAAGTGGGAAGGAATGGATGAGAACACAGATGAAAAGAAACTCGGAGAAGACGGTTTTCAGCTTTCCGGTGAAAATCTAACTGAATCATCATGGAAAGGGAAAGAGAGGATAGGCATATTAAGCTGTGATGAAGTGGACATCTCTCCGGACGGATCTTTTAGGGTGATACGTCGTCTGAACGGCGACGAAACACATCAGGGCAGACACGTAAGAATAGGCGTGGATGATTATAAGGCACTGCATGTGAAGCTTTACAGATACTGAGTATTCCATAATATAAACAAAGGGACGTACGAGCCAAACCGTACGTCCCTTTTTAATTATCAATAGATCTTTACCGAGGTTTATATAACCCCATATTATCTGGTTTTCTTCACCACTTTGCCATCTATCACATAGATTCCTGCCGGAAGATCTGAGAACCTGACGCTATCCGGATAGCGGAATCCATTCAGATTATAGATGCCTGATGCGGAAGATTGCTCTGTCGTGATTTCATCAACTGCGTTATATTCAACACCGCCGAGGCCTCTTACGATTCCTGCATAGGCATGCTTGCGATAGAATGTCCCGTTTGTCCAGATACCTACCGGAGTGTTGGCTCTCCATCCGCTGTTGGCCGGTGAATCTGTCGGACACCAGAAGCAAATGCCCCACTGCTGTTCCGGCGGAATAAGACGGAAATACTCTTTCAATATCCATTCATAGTAGTCGGCCATGTTCTTGTGCTGCTGCTCGGTCATTTCGCCTGTAGGAACATCTTTTCCGCTTGCATTGACATACCCCATGTCGAATTCACTCACTCTTACAAGCTTGCCTGAAGCGGCCATAAGCCTGAACATAGTGGTGATGGCATTCTTCTTGCTTGCCTGCGTGCCGCTGTTCTCGTAGTAGGAAATATGCATCTGAGTTCCTATTCCATCGATGAAGGTCACGCCGTCAGCTTCCCATTTCTTGATCCAGTTGATGAGAGACTTAAGTTTCTTGTTGCCGTCCCAGTCACTCTCGAGATTATAGTCGTTGATAAACAGTTTTATGTCTTCCGGTCCATATTGGCGGGCATACTTGACTGCGCTGCGTACGTATTCGAGATCGCCCATGTGATCCTGCCAGTAGAACGCGTCGCCTCCCACATCCCATGTGGCATCGCCGTTGAAGCCTTCGGAATGCTGGAGAGTGTAATTACCGCTGCCGTCGTTGCCACCTCCGGAGATAGCCTCGTTCACCACGTCCCAGGCCTTCACCTTGCCGCCGCAGGCGTTCATCATACCCTTGATCCATTTCTCCATAGCGCCTGATAGAATCTCGCACTTCTCCGCTTTCGTCAATGGTGTGCTTTGCGGGAGTATAAGCGTGAAATCACTTTGATCGATCACCGGTGGTATTACCCCGCCGGAGTTCTTCTTCATCTTAAACGACGAAAGGTCATCTCCCTCGATGTCACCGTTGATTATTCTCTCCGATCCTCCTATCTTAAGGCTGATATTGTCGAAATAATATGTATTGGCGTCGGCAAACTCGCTGAGATTGAAAGCTATGGATTTTCCTCCATTGGCGAATTTTCCTGAAATCTCTATAGTCTTCCAGTCAGTAGTGAAGTCAATATTGCCGAATGCATTCCAGTCTACATAGTTTCCGGGCTCATTGTGAAGCTGCGTAGATGCCTTGGCGGCTTTATCGGCGCGGACATCCGCCCTGAAGACATAGCTCTGTCCCGATGCAAAAGATGCGGAGGGAACGATCCAGAACTGATTGTCCCAAGTTTCCGATTTCTTAGCGGTAGCCTCAACCTTGAGGTAGCGGCGTCGCCCGTCAATCTTCATGGCGCCTACCTTATCCTCTATTTTAATATTGCGTATATAAATATCTCCTAAGAAATCGCCACACTGTAAAAGCAGGAACGGATTGTTGATGGGACTCGTGTATGTCACCGACACTTCCTTCCAGTCTGTAGTGAATGAGAAGTCGGTATTCTCGCCGCTACCCCAGTCTCCGAGTTTCGAATGCATCTTTCCGGCCTGTGATCCCTTTATTTCATATGTAAAAGTATAGGTCTTGCCGGCCTCGGTGGGTATATTGTCATATGCTACAAACTGCACTTCCCAGGAGTTGACTTTCTTTGTGGTATGTATATTCAGTCCGTCGGCAGATGAAAAGTTGAGTGAGAATCCATACTGCGCCTTGTCTCCCGTCCACCCTACATTCTGCTGACTGCGGAAATCTTTCGAACCGATCACTACATTTACGATTGTATCCGGATTTTCGAATGGCACCGGCGGCTTATCTTTTATTAGACCTCTGAGCCACCCGTTAGGCTGCTGTGAGTGCCATGCGAGAGTATGACCATAGACATTGATCCCGGCTTCTCTCGCAGCGTTCACATAGTTTGTGACTCTCGAGAAGTTCATGACGCCGTTATTGTTGACACAGCTCGCCATTTTCATGGCGTTGCCCGCGACAGTTTCGGTAAAGTTATCGTTTGTCATACCTGCCACCGTAGAGTTGCGCAGGTATTCGTCAACGGTTGTGCCAATTCCAAGCTTGAAATTTGGATACTTTTCGTAGTCGATATATTTTTTAAGTGCGGCAAAGTCCTTGAGATAGGAATAGTCAGGATTATTAGGATTTCCTTGCTCATAGTTTTTCAAGGCCTGTGCCGACGATAAGAGAACCGTGAAAACGGTCATTGTCGTTAAAACAGTTTTTTTCATGGTGTTTGAGTTAAAAATCTTTTGCTTCTGCAAAGTTATAAATATTTTCGATAACCACCATGAAATTTACGGAAAAAACGTTCTGTCGCAATATGAAAAAAAATTTTTTTTGACTGCAACATAAAAATTTTCCCGACTTTTTATTAATTTTGCATCGTGATTTCTGAGATGAGCGTCAATTCTCAGTCGAAGGAGTCGTATAAATACAGGTAATAAGCTAAACTTGACAATCTTATGGGAGGTTTTTTTGGCGCGGCCTTAAAACACAAGTGTGTCAACGACATTTTTTACGGTGTCGATTATAACTCACATCTCGGCACACGCCGCGGAGGCATGGTGACCTATGATCCGGAAGAAAAACGATTCTGCAGATCGATCCATTCGCTGGAGAGCTCGTATTTTCGCACGAAGTTTGAATCGGAGTTGCACAAATACAAAGGCAACATGGGAATCGGAGTCATCAGCGACACAGATCCACAACCGATCACAATCAATTCACATCTCGGTCGCTACGCTATTGTGACAGTTGCAAAGATCGACAACCTCGACGAGCTGGAGACTGAACTTCTTGAAAGCGGAGCGCATTTCGCCGAGCTCAGTTCCGGAGTCACCAATCCCACCGAACTCATAGCCTTACTGATAAATCAGGGTAAGACTTTCGTGGAAGGCATCGAGAATGTCTACAACAAGGTGAAGGGCTCGTGCTCCATGCTTATACTTACGGAAGACTCCGTGATAGTGGGACGCGACAAACTCGGACGCACATCAATCGTAATCGGAGAGAAAGAAGATGGCTATGCCGTCAGCAGCGAATCGACATCCTTCCCGAACCTCGACTACAGACTGCTCCGTGACGTAGGTCCGGGAGAGATTGTAGAGCTCAAGCCTGACGGAATCCGCCAGTTGCGTCAGCCTAACAAGGAAATGCAGATATGCGCTTTCATGTGGGTCTACTACGGCTTCCCTACCTCTACGTATGAAAACAGAAATGTTGAGGAAGTCCGCTTCAAATCAGGATATGCACTTGGGCAGCAGGACACGGAAACCGAGATTGACTGTGTAGCCGGTATACCGGACTCAGGCGTCGGCATGGCACTCGGATATGCGGCCGGACACGGCACTCCCTATCAACGCTGTATTTCCAAGTACACTCCGACCTGGCCGCGCAGCTTCACCCCTTCCGACCAGTCTATGCGCAGCTTTATCGCCAAGATGAAACTCGTGCCTAACGAAGCCATGCTTAAGGGCAAACGCGCTCTATTCTGCGACGATTCCATCGTACGTGGCACTCAGCTCAACGACAATGTCAAGGTGCTGTTTGATTGCGGAGCCAAGGAAGTACATATGCGTATCGCCTGTCCTCCTCTCATTTATGGATGCCGTTACCTCAACTTCACCTCATCAAAATCCGAGATGGAACTCCTCACACGTCGTATCATCGAGGAACTCGAAGGGGATCCGAATGCACATCTCGACGAATATGCAAAAACCGGCAGCTGCCGCTACTGCAAGCTTGTGGAGAAGATGCGCGAACGCTACGGACTGACATCGCTTAAGTTCAATACACTCGAAAACCTTATCGATGCTATCGGTCTGCCAAAAGAACAGATATGCACCCACTGTTTCGACGGCACATCACATTTCTAA
>JAIEBK010000105.1 GCA_029070945.1 Muribaculaceae bacterium | reverse complement strand
CTTCACTATGACACTCCGTTTCATCTGCTCTTAGCCGTCATATTGTCGGCGCAATGCACCGACAAACGCGTAAATATGGTCACCCCTGCCCTATTCGAGGCATATCCTGATCCGGAGGCTCTCGCCAAGGCCACTGAAGAAGAGGTGTTTCCTTATATTAAGAGCGTAACTTTTCCCAACAACAAGACACGCCACCTTCTGAAGGCGGCGCGCATGCTTGTGGACGAGTTCAATTCTGAGATGCCATCCGACATTGACAATCTGATGAAACTTCCCGGAGTAGGGCGTAAGACAGCCAACGTGATGCTCGCTGTAGTATGGGGGAAAGCCGCCATGGCGGTCGACACTCATGTATTCAGAGTGTGCAACCGTATAGGTTTCACCAAAGACTCCCCTTCACCTCTCGCAACAGAAAAAGAACTCGTAAAGAATATTCCCGAGGAAAAGCTTGCAAATGCCCACCATTGGCTGATACTGCACGGACGCTATGTCTGCACTGCGCGCAATCCGAAATGCGGAGAGTGTGTGATAGCCGATTGGTGTGCCAGCCACACAGGGAGATAATTGATGATCTTAAACATTAAATAAGGCGTGCAAAGCGTCGAAACGGGCGAGGGAGTCCGGACCGAATTTTGACATTGAGTGTCTGACTCTTTCCAATGACTTTTCCTCTTTTGGATCGCCCGACTTGCTGTAAAACTTGTCGGCGTAACATATAAGTTTCTCCTCCAACGTCTCAGGAAGAAAATCCACATGCGGAAGCGGCATCCCCGTTTCCGCAATTTCTTTTGCAGTCAGGCCGGAGCCAGTATGACGCTCGCATACGCGGGCATAGGCCTCGAGACCTTCCTGCCTCAGAAGTTCGCCTCCTATCACTCCGTGACGGATATAGGGTTCGACACCGTGGCAATATATACCCGGAGCATCGCAACGGAATATTCCGATATCATGCAGCATGGCGGCGTTATAGACAAAATCGCGGTCGATATCAAGCCTTGCGGCATCGGCTACCGCGAGAGCCTTACGGGCTACCATCTCGGAATGGGTCAGAAGCAAATCGAGGAGGGCGCTGCCCTCCTCGTAGTATTTTGTAATTAATTCATAATGCATAGTGCAATGCATAACTAAAGTCAGTTTTCCTCGATGATCTCCACCCAACCGTGGGTATCGGGCTCCTCACCGAGCTGGATAGCGCGAAGCTTGTTATAGAGAACTGTTGACTTCTCACCCGGGGTGCCGTCACCGTATCTATAGCTTTTACCGGTGTCGATATCGTCGATCACTCCTACGGGGGAGATGACGGCAGCAGTTCCGCATGCACCAACCTCATCAAATGTCTCGAGTTCCTCCACAGATATGTGACGACGCTCCACAGTCATGCCGAGGTCTTCAGCAAGCCGGCAGATACTCTTGTTGGTAATAGAAGGAAGAATAGAGTCAGATGCCGGAGTGATATAGCTGTTACCGCGTATGCCGAAGAAGTTTGCGGCTCCGCACTCGTCGAGATATTTCTTCTCCTTCGGATCGAGATACAGCATTACAGAATATCCCATATCGTGAGCTAACTCGCCGGCCTTCAGCGAAGCGGCATAGTTACCGCCGATCTTGAAAGCACCGGTGCCAAGCGGAGCGACACGGTCATAGTTACGGCTCATGCACACTTTGGTAGGATTGAATCCTGTCTTGAAGTAAGGACCTACTGGAGTGACGAACATAACCACCATATAGTCTTTAGAAGGCTTCACACCTACCTGAGGGGAGATGCCGATCTCAAGCGGACGGATATAGAGACTTGCTCCAGTGCCGTAGGGGGGCACGAATTCAGAGTTGAGGGCAACAACCTTACGCACCATCTCGCAGAATATTTCTTCCGGAAGCGGCTCCATCATTATGCCTTCGGCCGAGCGGATGAAACGCTTTGCATTCTCATCCATACGGAAGACACGTATCTTCCCGTCGACACCGCGGAAAGCCTTAAGCCCTTCGAAAGACTCCTGTCCATAATGCAGGCATGCGGCCGCCATATGCATCGGAATGTATTCGGAATCGGAGACCTCTATAGGACCCCACTTGCCGTCGCTGAAAGTACAGCGTACGTTGAATTTGGTCGGAACATATCCGAACGGAAGGTTTTTCCAATCTATTGCTTCCATTTTAGCATAGAAATTTTTGTGGGTTAGACGGCGATCTTGCAGGTCAGGTCGCCGACCTTTACGATATACACGCCGTGGGAAAGCGGCAACCGGCTCGTTCCTGTCTGCAGAGTCTCATTGCTGACCACCTGCCCCAGAATAGTGAATACCTTTATCTGGACAGGCTGTGCGGCAGTCACGACCACGTGTCCCGGCGACACTCTGATTTCCACGTCGCTGTCACGCGCCACAGAATTAAGACCAGAGACGTCGGCACGCACAGCCTCCCACCCCTTGGCATCGCAAAGGGAAGGACTAAGTGTCAAGACAATTAAAACCAAGACACCGATGAGAGCACGCAGACGCCTTAACATAACCGCACGTTATTTCTTCACCTTGTTATAGCGGGCGTTAAGACCCTCCACTATCTCGTCAGTGATATCGAGAGCAGGATTGAAGTGGAGAGCGGCTGCCTTATTGAAGATAGCGTCGTAGCCATGCTGCTTGTTGTACATCTCGATGAAAGCTGTCACGGAATCAGCAACCGCCTGCTGTGCCTTGGCGGCTGCCTCTGCGTATTTCTGCTGCATCATGCCTACGCTGCGCTCTGCGTTGCTCTGCATAGAGGCGAGTTTCTGCTGATCGGTGTCAAAACTTTCCTGCGAGAGATAGGAATTGTTCTGCACCTTATTCTGAATCTGCGATGCGAGAGACTGGAGAGA
>JAIEBK010000104.1 GCA_029070945.1 Muribaculaceae bacterium | reverse complement strand
ATTTTGCGCTTCAAGATGGGCTTGAACCAACGACCCCCTGATTAACAGTCAGGTGCTCTAACCAACTGAGCTATTGAAGCATTTTTTTTTCGCTTTTGAAAGATTTGTTCCTCTCAATTGCGATGCAAAATTACTGCTTTTTTTTGAATTGTGCAAATTTTTACGGAATTTTTTTCATGTTTTTTTCGACATTCATTCTGATTCTTTTGTATGTATCTTGTAATATATTGAAAATCAGTATGCGGATGATTAAGGCATAAGGACTTCAAATCATAAATAATAGTCGCCTGTTTATTGCGAAGCCATGTTTATTCAGCCTCCTGGACAGATGCTGAGACAAGAAAATCCCGGGCCGAAAGGTCCGGGATTCGTATATATGAAAATGGAATCGTGTTATTTAGTTTGCTGCGTGGGGTTCCACGTTAATAAACTTACGTCCTTCCTTGCCGGTGGAGAATACTACAATACCGTCGATGAGGGCGAAGAGGGTGTGATCCTTACCCATACCTACATTGAGGCCCGGGTGGTGAGCTGTGCCGCGCTGACGCTTCAGGATATTGCCAGCCTTGCACTTTGATCCTCCGGAAATTTTCACACCAAGTCGTTTGCTATGTGATTCGCGGCCGTTCTTAGAACTACCGACACCTTTTTTATGTGCCATATCTTATGAGGATTATTTTTCGATATTCTTAACTAATACTTTGGAGAACTGCTGGCGATGACCATTGAGACGGCGATAGCCTTTGCGACGTTTCTTTTTGAAGACGATCACTTTGTCGCCCTTCACGAGGGGAAGGAGAACTTCGCATGTCACTTTAGCTCCTTCTACGGCAGGAGCGCCGACAGTAACGTCGCCGTCGGCGTCGAGAAGAAGGACTTTGTCGAAGACAACTGTCTCGCCTTCCTTTACTTCATCGCCGAGATGGTGCACATACAGATACTTGCCTT
Source organism: Muribaculaceae bacterium (assembly GCA_029070945.1). Classification (GTDB taxonomy): domain Bacteria; phylum Bacteroidota; class Bacteroidia; order Bacteroidales; family Muribaculaceae; genus Lepagella. The sequence continues at coordinate 11,946 of JAIEBK010000104.1, read as the reverse complement.
CTTCGGCTTTGAACTGCTGACCTTTGATTTCTACGATTGCGTACATTTTAATTTATTGTATTATTGGTTGTTGCGTTGGGCGCGGATAACTGTCTGCCTCCGTCTTTAAGAGCCTTGGCGCGAAATGCAATGCAAAATTACAAAAAAAATCTGATCCGGCAAAATTTTTATTCAACTTTCGTTGATTTTCCCGGCGTATGTTGAGCGAAGGTTGAAGACTATGGATTTTATATTCTGGGAAGCAGTATCTCATTGAGTTTCCTATGTTCTACAAGGAATCCATCGTGTCCGAATTCCGATTGCAGCTCAAAGTATTCCGCATTTGGGAGCATTGCCGCCAATTGGCGCATCTCGTCAGGAGTGAAGATAATATCAGTGGTAATGCCGATCACAGTTGCGTGTGCATTTATTCTCGACAGCGCTTCGGCGATGCCTCCGCGTCCGCGTCCTATATCATGGGTGTCGAAAGCGTCGAGAATAGCCATATAGGAATAGGCATCGAATCTCCGGCAAAGCTTTTCCCCTTGATATTGCTGGTAAGTGCAGGCTCTATGTGTATTGGGAATTGAATCCGAGGGGGGATCCTGCTGGGTCCGGTTATATCCCCACGGCCCTCTGTAGGTAAGTAGGCCGATCGCTCTGGCGGCAGCCAGTCCGTCTCTGCCAGCGTCCTGTCGCCTCTCGCCATATGTCTTGTCGCTTAATATCGCCATACGCTGTGTCTCGTCTATGGCAATGCTCCAGGGAGATGCTTTCGGCGAAGTGGCCAGAAATACGAGACTGTCGAAGCGTTCCGGTTGCATGGCGGCCCATTCTATAGCCTGGAATCCACCTACGGAGCTTCCTACAAGGGTATGGATATGTTCTATACCGAGAGCATCGGCAAGCTGGATATGTGCCTTGACAATATCGCGTATGGTAAGTTTCGGGAAATCTCCATAATAAGGCTCGCCGGTCGCAGGATTGATAGAAGTCGGTCCGGTGGAGCCGTAGCAGGAACCGAGTATGTTGGCGCACACTACAAACCATCTCTCGGGATCGAGGAAACAGCCGGCTTCCACCGTATGGGGCCACCAGTCTTTGACATCGCTGTTGGCGGTCAGAGCATGGCATACCCATACCACATTGTCTTTGTTGTCATTGAGGGTGCCGTATGTGTGGTAGGCTATGTCGATTTCCGGAAGTGTCTCTCCCGATTCAAGAAGAAAGGGAGCGGGGGAGTGGAAGGTATTCATTTTTGCGTTGTGCGTTTTGTGTTTAGCGTTTTGCGATGCAAAGTTAACTCATATTTTTCAAAAAAATGTCTTACATGGGTAAAAATATTAAATGTCGGATTTGCATATGTCGTGATTCGGTTGTAAATTTGCGTCATGAACCGGATTGGAAAACTATATTTTCGCTATGGCACTATGGGGTCTGCAAAGACCGCCATGCTGCTTACCACAGCATATAATTTCGAAGAGCGGGGCATGCGGTATATATGCCTGAAACCTGTCGTAGATACGAGGGAGAAGAAAAATGTGATTCGTTCACGCATCGGTATAGAGCGCGAATGCAGATGGATCTATCCCGACACCGACCTTTATGACATGGTGAAGGAAACTTTCGAGCAGTCTCTCAGCGTTCCCGACTGGATTCTTGTGGACGAGGCGCAGTTCCTCTCTGAATCACAGGTAGATCAGCTTGCCCGTGTGGTCGACGACTATGGATGCAACGTGGTTTGCTATGGATTGCGCACCGACTTTAAGACACGGCTTTTCGAGGGTTCGAGACGTTTGTTCGAGATAGCCGATTCCATAGAAGAGGTAAAATCTACCTGCAGCTGCGGCCGCAAGACAATCGTGAACGCAAGGATAGACGGCAACGGTGAGATCATCACCGAAGGCGAGCAGGTTGAGATAGGCGGCAACGACCGTTATATCGCGGTCTGTCGCAAATGCTGGCGCAACAAGCGCATCGAGATGGCTCACCGCGACATCCTTCCTTTCGAGGATCCGATCGGTGAAGGATAAACGTTTAAGTGTAAGAAAGAAGGCAACATGGAGAAATCACTTCGTCATCATATCATAGACCTTATCAGGCGGGAGGTGGTGCCCGCAGTAGGGTGTACCGAGCCCGTTGCAGTCGCGCTCTGTGTGGCAAAGGCTACGGAGATCCTCGGGTGTGTTCCTGAAAAGATAGAACTTTCACTCAGTGGAAATATCATAAAGAATGCCATGGGTGTCGGTATTCCCGGCACCGGCATGATAGGCCTTCCTATTGCTGTGGCTTTGGGTGCGCTTGTCGGAAAGTCAGAATACAACCTTGAGGTGCTTCGCGACGTAACTCCCGAGGCAGTCGAAATGGGTAAGCAATATATTGCCGGAGAGAGGATTGTCATATCTCTCGCGCCTGATGCTCCATCCAATCTCCACATAGACGTCACAGCCTTAGCCGGCGGACATTCGGTTAGAGCTATTATATCAGGATCGCACACCAACTTCATTCTGATGGAGAAGGACGGCATACTGCTGTATGAGAAAAACGAAAGTCTCGATAATGAAGCGGCTGAAGCCGGATCATCCGATCCTGAGCTCAACATGAAGATGGTCTATGACTTTGCCACGACTGCTCCCGTAGAAGAGATATCATTCATACTGGAGGCGAAAAAACTCAATCTGGCAGCCGCCGAGCACGCCCTTGCCGGTAAATACGGCCATTGCCTCGGATCTACGGTGCTTCATTTCGGCGAGAAGTTCTTCGGCGATACTCCGGTGGCCCATGCCATAATGCTCACTTCCGCGGCATGCGATGCCAGGATGGGAGGCGCGATGGTGCCTGTGATGAGCAACAGCGGGTCGGGCAACCAGGGCATTACCGCTACCATGCCTGTAGTGTCGTATGCCATGGATATCAATGCCTCGGAAGATACCACTGTCAGGGCATTGGCGCTCAGCCATCTCACTTCCATCTATATCAAGCAGTCTCTCGGACGTCTATCAGCCCTTTGCGGGTGTGTGGTAGCTTCGACAGGAGCGGCCAGTGGCCTCGTCTATCTGATGGGAGGCGGTTATGACCAGGTGTGTGATGCCGTGAAGAATATGGTGGCAAATCTTACAGGTATGATATGCGATGGCGCCAAACCCTCATGTTCTATGAAGATATCGAGTGGCGTAAGCACCGCGATGATGTCGGCAATGCTGGCGATGCAGGGTTTTGCTGTGACATCGGCCGAAGGTATTATCTCCGATGATGTGGATGAGACCGTCCACAACCTTACAAGCATAGGGCGTGACTCGATGCAGGCCACAGACAAGCTGGTTCTGAAGATAATGACGTGTAAATAACGATAAACGATTAACGATCAATGATCAACGATCAAGGGTGACGGAAAGAAGGTCGATTTTGACGTCGAAAGGTGTGGACTGGCGTTTGGGCCTGGCGGATTTATAATAGTAGAAAGATTTCTGAGTGTCCCAGCTCCTGATGTCGGTGCGCAGTGTCTCTCCTGAAGGGATGGTTGTGTCTATACTTACCGCGCGCTTGTGAAGCTGACGCCCTTTCATGTCGGTATAGGTTATCTGTATTTCAAGGCCGTTGAGAGCCTCGTTCAGACTGTTGGCGATGAAGAAACTTTCAGCATTGCTCCCTGCAGTCTTGTCAAATCCGTAAAAACGTATTGCCGGGCGTATGCTGTCGCAGAAGGCTATTGAGTCAGAGTCTATTGATATGCTCGGATGTTGCCCTGCATTCACAGCCGCTATGTCTTTCTCTGTCTTTTTCGGGATGGAGTGCTTCGTGCGGATCTTTCTCCCTTCAGCCGTCAACGTCAGGCTCGTGAGTAAAGCCGCAATACCGAACAAATGCAGCAGACTCCGTACAATAGTCTTCATAATATCCTTGTTTTTCTGCGGAGTGATCCGTTGTGGTCGTATCCGGGATAGACTTTGACCAGCCCGGCCGGGAGTCTGTCGGCGGGATCATCATAAGATACCCTCACCACCCTCCAGAATCTTGGCAGGAGAGTATTGAGGTTGACCTTGAACTTCAGCTTTGGTGCTTTCACCCGCAATGACTCTCCGTCAGTCGAAAGTGTGGCGGCGCATTGCTCTGCCCTGGAAAGGAGCTTATTGTCTTTACGTGTCCACTGCTCAAGCCTGAACTGCCTGGGATCTGCTGTCGGATGAAGCCGTCCTATTACATCACCATAATCAAGCCTGCAGTCGGGAGTGCTGATTATAGTGATTGTAAAGGCACCGGGGGAGGTAGGATCTGCCTGAATACATACCCTGGCGCCGTCGTCAGGATATTCCCATATTCCCTCTACCGGGCTGAGGATGCCGGTATCGCACCAGTTCCGAATCTCCCTCTCCGATGGAAAGAAAGCATACGTCGGCACTGATACAGTCAATATCAGTGCCGACGCGATAATATATTTTATAGCGGTCATGAGCCTCCTTACTTTGTGGAGAAGGTGTAGGAAAGGCCGAAGCTAAGTATCTCCTTGAGCATCCAGTGGTGCCATTTGGAGATGTTGAAGTCGGAGCTTGAGTCGTAGCGGAGGTTGGCGTAGATCTGAGTGCTAAGGAATTTATTGATCGCGAAATCCCATGTGGTCTCAACATTCCCCTGGAAATAGGAATAGTCGGTAAATGCGAATACCCTTGTACGCATGGAGATGTTTGAAGTGGCCTGCCAGGTCATGTTGGCCTCACCGCTCGAACCGAATTCATGATGCGTCTTGTGTCCGGGCTTGATATTGAACTGGACCGGATCGATTTCCTTGTCGATGCAGACCTTAAGGTTGTAGGAAAGCGGAGCGATTGACGCAGTGATGTTGAATGTCTTCTTCTTGTTTGCATAGTTATATGTCATACCAAGACCTACGTTAAGGTCGGCTGGAGACAGGAACGATGCCGAGCGGGTATTCGTATTGGTCTTATAGTTTCTGAAGAACTGGGTCTTAAACTGACCTGTAATGGTATAGAACCATTTCTGGAACGCCTTGAAACCATATTTCGCATTGTATTGGAAGTTATCTTCCGAGATGGAATACTTACGCCCTACCGCATTCTGCTCTATGGAGTTTACACCGAGTTTATAGGTGACAGTGCTCTGGAAAATCGAGTTGGGATGATAGGTTGGATTGAGCTGGACATCCCAGTAGAAGTTATAGAGCAATGCGAGATAGTTGTTGCCGCCCTGATACCAGTTTTTCGAGACATAGGCCTGAGAAAACTGCAGTCCTGTGTTGAATTTATGCAGCCAGTGTTTTCTCTTCTGTTCGAATTCTGGAAGCAGAGCGTCTGCCACACTCACTTCCGGCAGGTTTAGGTTGCGTATGTATGAACCGAGCGTCACGTCATCTTCAGGCAGACGTGGTGGAACAGGAAGGCCCCAGTAGGTATACTGGATGGTATGAGGAGTGTAGACCATCGTCGAATACATATAGTCGCCGCTGATACGGGTCTGTGTAAGGGCATCGTGAAGCCATCCGGGCGTGTAAGGCTGTTCGCTCCAGGCATTGCTCCTGATCTTATCCACGTTGGTCTCCATAGGGTCGAGCACGTCGCTGAAAGAGCGTTCTTTCTGCGAGCGATAGCCGGAGAAGACCCATGGCCCTACGATCGGGTTGTATGGCAGTTCCGGCATCGTGTCCGGCAATGAGAGTAATATCTCGTCAAGTTCGCGGATGACTACTGGCTCGAATACCAGCGTATCGATGGCCAGTGAATCCGGAGCTACTGAATCAGGCAAAAGCGCATCAAAAGCCAGAGAGTCGGCTAATGCGAGGTTGGTGTCAAGCAGCGACTGTGCTTCGGCCGCTTCGGAATTCAGTTCCTTTGCAGCCTGCATCAGACGTTCAGGCGAAGTGATCTGGGCTGAGGCGATAGTCGCCATTCCCAGACAGATTACAGAAGTCAATTGTCTCATATAGTGGGTCGTGGGATTGTATTGTCGTTTGAATTTTGGGAAGATTGTAGGAAAACTACTTGTTCTGCTTGAGAATATCTGAATATTCCTTTGACCGTATCACATCCAGAGCCTTTCGGAACATAGGATCCCGTTCATTGTAGACCTTGAAATATGTGGAGGAGTCGTAGATGTCACGTCCGATAAGTCCTTTCAGCACCATCGAGAAGAGCGGTCTGCTCAGGGCTGCCTCTTCCGCATTGAACTCGATTTTCTCGGCTGTCGCAAGGTCATACAGTTCCTGAAGCTGTGCGTCTGAGATTACGTATCCCTTCAGGAAGTCCTTGTCCGTAGGATATCTGGAAAGTATCTCCTTGCGGTCTTTGTCCACGGTCTTTATGGCAAACCGGTTGATGAGCCCTTTCGCCATCACCTGTCGGTAATATCTGGTGTTCTCTGTCGTGTCTATTCCTACGAAGCGGTCGGGCGAAATGCCGCCTCCGCCGTAGATGGGGCGGTTAAGTTTCAATGTCTTTACCTTGAGCGAATCGATATATTTTATCGAGTCCTCATGCATGAGTTCGCCGCTGTTGAAACGGTCGATCATATCATGTGCATAAGCGTCAGAGTTCCCTTTTGTATAGGGTTTCTGAATATCGCGTCCTGTCGGGGTATAGTAATGTGCTACAGTGAGGCGCATCATGGATCCGTCGGGGAAGGGCACCGGACGCTGTACGAGTCCTTTGCCGAAACTGCGGCGTCCGACCACCACGCCACGGTCCCAGTCCTGAATGGCGCCTGCCGTGATCTCTGAGGCGGATGCGGAGAACTGGTTCATCATCACCACGAGCCGCCCGTCGCCAAGTATGGGCTTTTTACCGGATGGGAACGCGAAGTATTCGTATTTCGGATTGTTCCTGCCTTCGGTAAAGACCGCAAGGCTTCCGGAAGGGAGCAGCTCGCCAAGTAAATCCACAGAGGCCTGGAGGTATCCTCCTCCGTTGTCGCTGAGGTCAAGAATGAGGTCTTTCATTCCCTCTTTCTGAAGTTTCCCGACAGCATCCACGAATTCCTTATGGGTTTCCGCTCCGAACTTGTTAAGACGTATATATCCTATTCCCGGCTCTACGATATAGGCTGCGTCGACACTTAAGATAGGAATGTCATCGCGGGTGATGCGAAATTCTATTGTATCTGGATTGCCGGCCTCATACCTTAGAACAGTGACGTCCACATCTGTTCCCTTTGGTCCGCGGAGTCGCTTCATTATATCGGAATTCAGCATTTTCACTCCGGCTATCACGGTGTCGTTGACCTTTATGATGCGGTCGCCTGGAAGAATGCCTACACGTTCAGATGGTCCTCCCCCGATGGTCTCAATGATATAGAGTGTATCGGTGGCCATATTGAATGAAATGCCGATTCCGCTGAAAGAGCCTTCCAGCGGTTCGTTGAGTTCCTTTGTCTCTTTCGCATTTGTATATGATGAGTGCGGATCGAGGCTTTTAAGCATGCCGACAATAGCGTCTTCCACAAGCTTATCCTGATTGACGGTGTCTACATATAGCTGGGATATGGCATGCTCCGCATACTGAAGCTTATGTACGGGCAGAAACTGCTGTGCGGATGCCGCTGCTGTGAGAAGCGCGAATATTGCGTATAATAATTTCTTCATTAAATTGTCTTTTTTACATTATGACGCTTTTTCTTCATAAAAGTTTAATTTCATGGTTTATCCGGAATGAAACGGGATGCGTCATAACCATTTGCTGTAAGTTCCCTTACCATACTGCTTGATATGAATCCGTATTCCGGGCGTGCCGTCAGGAATACCGTCTCTATGTCTGAAATTGCGGCGTTGGTATCGGCGAGGTTGCGTTCATACTCGAAGTCCTTCACTTCCCTGAGTCCCCTCACTATGAATCGTGCACCGTGTCTCCGTGCGAAATCCACGGTCAGGCCGGTATATGCCTCGACTGATACCCTGTCTTCGCCTGCAAAAACGGTTTCGATGGCTTTCGCTCTTGCCGCTATGTCTTCGCCTGCTGTCTTGTTGATGTTGTAGCCTATGCCGATTATCAGCCGGTCGAAAATGCGCAGGGCACGGTCGGCTATATCCTTGTGTCCGATAGTGAAGGGATCGAAACTTCCGGGAAAAACGGCTGTCTTCATGCCTCTTCTTCGATTATGAGGTTGTCGATGATGAAGTTCTGACGGTCCATGGTGTTCTTTCCCATATAGAACTCCATAAGCTGGTCGTAGCAATCCTCTTTCTTTATCACTACAGGGTCGAGTCGCATATCGGGCCCTATGAACTCGGCAAACTCATCCGCATTGATCTCTCCAAGACCTTTAAATCTCGTGATTTCGGCGTTCTTGCCGAAAAGAGCGATGGCTTTTTCCCTTTCTTCATCGGAATAGCAGTAGTAGGTGTCTTTCTCGCCTTCGGCAGAATCCTTTTTCTTCTTTCCCTTCTTTCTCTGGATCGCCGCCTTGTTGCGCACGCGGAAGAGAGGGGTCTGCAGGATATAGACGTGTCCTTTCTTGACGAGATCTGGGAAAAACATAAGAAAAAACGTAATGCAGAGCAGACGGATGTGCATTCCGTCTACATCGGCATCGGTCGCGATTATCACTTTGTTGTAGCGCAGGCCTTCGATTCCGTCCTCTATGTTGAGTGCGGCCTGAAGGAGGTTGAACTCATCGTTCTTATAGACGATCTCCTGTGTGAGTCCGTAGCTGTTGAGAGGCTTTCCGCGCAGAGAGAAGACGGCCTGTGTCTCTGCATTGCGTACTTTGGTTATTGTGCCGCTTGCAGAGTCACCCTCGGTGATGAATATAGCCGACTCGTCGCGACGGTCTTCCTTCGCGTTTGAACGAAGAGTGTCATTATAATGTATGTGGCAGTCGCGCAGCTTCCTGTTGTGCAGGCTGACCTTCTTGGCCTTCTCCCGTGCCATTTTTGCCACACCTGCCATCGACTTCCGTTCCTTCTCGTTTGTGGCTATCTTCTTGAGCATTATGTTGGCCGTCTCCGTATTCTTGTGGAGATAGTCGTCGAGTTCCTTCTTGAGGAAATCTCCTATGAATTTGTTTACGGTGACGGTACTGTTGGGAGCTATCTCCTTGCTTCCAAGCTTTGTCTTGGTCTGCGATTCGAACACCGGCTCCTGTATGCGGACACTTACGGCGGCCACAATGCCGTTGCGGATGTCTGCATATTCATAGTTCTTTCCCGAGAAAGCCTTGATGGTCTTGCCTATATGCTCCTTGAAAGCTGCCAGATGTGTGCCTCCCTGGGTTGTATGCTGACCGTTGACAAACGAATAGTATTCCTCGCCGTTCTGGTCCGTGTGGGTAATCACCACCTCTATGTCATCACCTTTGAGGTGTATGATCGGATAAAGGGGATCTGCGGTTATGTTTTCATTCAGCAGGTCAAGCAGGCCATGGCGCGAAAGGTATCTTTTGCCGTTGAAATGGATATGAAGCCCGACATTAAGATATGTGTAATTGGTCACCATCGTCTCGATGGTCTCCAGATCGAACTTATAGTCACGGAAGAGAGCCTCGTCAGGACGGAAGCATACGAGCGTGCCGTTTTCCTCTGATGTAGGCATCTTGTCGGTGTGTTCTATCAGTCGTCCGCGGTCAAACGATACGCGCACGCATTCTCCGTCACGGTAACTCGTCACCTCGCAATGCGTGGACAGAGCGTTAACGGCCTTGAGGCCCACGCCGTTAAGTCCTACTGATTTCTTGAAGTTCTTATCGTCGAACTTACCTCCTGTGTTGATGTCGGAGGCAACCTCCTTTACCTTCCCGAGAGGAATGCCGCGGCCGTAGTCCCGTATCTTTACTTCGCCGGTGTCTGCGTCAATGGATATGTCTATTCTCTTGCCGGCGCCCATGTTGAACTCATCGATGGAATTATCTACCACCTCCTTTATGAGCACGTAGATGCCGTCTTCTGAGTGAGAGCCGTCACCAAGCTTACCGATATACATACCCGGACGGCGGCGTATATGCTCGTTCCATTCCAGGGTCTGGATGGCGTCGTCGCCGTAGCCGTTGTCTGCTACTTTTTCGGGTGTGTCTATCTCTGCCTCGAATTCCCCCTCCTTGAAGGAAGACTCCTGTACGGACGCAGATGGTTCAAGATCGAATATGTTGTCGTTTTCGTTGTAATCAGCCATTTCGAGCTAAGATCGGATCGTTTTGTTATTTTATTTCTTCGTTCATCCACTTCTCGAGTTCTCCCGTCCACTGCCTCTTATACGGGAACTTGTCGCGGAAGCCCCATCCGTGTCCGCCTACAGGATATGCGTGCAGTGACGCTTTCACCTTATTGGCGAGCAGAGCTGTATAGTAGTCTATGCTGTTTGCCGGCGGAACAGCACTGTCATCTGACGAGAGGATTATGAAAGCCTTAGGAGTGTCGGGTGTCACCTGCAGTTCGTTGGAGTATAGCTTTACAAGCTCATCGGAAGGATTCTCTCCGATCAGATTCTTGCGCGACCCCATATGTGTCTTCTGAGCGTCCATGCTTATCACGGGGTAGAAAAGTATTTGGAAATCTGGTCTGGTCTCGGGCGAAGAGTAGTGTGTTGCGAGCGTGGAGGCGAGATGTCCGCCCGCTGAAGCTCCGGCAATGCCGACCTTTTTCGTATCTACTCCGAGCTCGGCGGCATATTTACGCAGGATGCGCATAGCCTGTTCGGCGTCGGCGAGGGGTATGGTGCTGTCTCCGTAGGGAAGACGGTATTTTAGTACTGCGTAAGTGATTCCCTGGGCATTGTACCAGTCGGCCATGTCGTGGCCTTCATGGGCGGAAGCCTGATGGGAATATCCGCCTCCTGGACACATGAGCACCGTCTTTCCTGTAGGATGTTTCGGAGTATATACCGTGATGGCCGGATCTTTCCGGAAGTCCTGGGCTTTTACTCTTTCCGATTTTGCTTCGGTCTGTTCGAGCGGGTTTTCGTCCCATATCAGAATTTCGGTTTTTTTCTGTGCCGTAGCGCTTATGCTTGCGGTCAGGAGGCACATGGCTATGAGTTTTATAAGTTTCATTGTTAAGAATGCATATTATGTGTAATAAAACACAAAATTAGTAAAAATAATTGAGAATCGAGAATTTAGAATTAAGAATTATTGAAAATCCGGTAGAAGTTGTTTAGACTTATTTTTTTGTTAAGATTTCGTCAGGTTTTCGAGTGGATTTTTCTTCATGAAGAAGGAGCGATGCGGGCATCGTGACTGATGAATGAAGGAAAATACGCCGAATTGAAAATCGGCGAGTTTCCATAAGAAACTAAAATGACGAGCCAAAAGATGGCGGGAGATTAATAAAAAGAATATTAGGTTTAACTCTTAATTGTATTTTTTATGATTCGTAAATAAGTTTAAACAACTTCGTAGATATTGAAAAGACTGTGAATTGAGACTTGGTGATTGAGCATTATTGGATATAGGGATTTTTAAATAATTTTGACTGTAGTTCGATAAACCGATATATACTTTGATTCGTTTTAATGACAGAAATGAGTATAAACATAAATAAACAATTGTAAAATAAATGGCAACAGTTAAATTTCAAGGAGCTCCCGTAAAGACTGTAGGTGAGCTTCCTGCAGCAGGCGCGGTAGCCCCTGCATTCAGTCTCGCGGCACAGGATCTTTCAGATTTCGACCTTGAGTCGCTGAAGGGAAAGCGCGTGGTGCTGAATATATTCCCGAGCATTGATACAGATGTATGCGCCGCATCGGTAAGGAAATTCAATGTCGAGGTGTCAAGCCTTCCCGAGACAGTGGTTGTCTGTGTTTCGGCAGATCTTCCATTCGCAGCCCAGCGTTTTTGCTCGGCCAATGGAATTAAGAACGTAGTGACGGGAAGTACCTTCCGTTCTGATTTCGGCAAAACCTACGGTGTGGAGTTTGCCGAAGGTCCGCTTCGCGGCCTGATGGCCCGCTCCGTAGTCGTTATCGACAGGGACGGTAAGGTCTTGGGAAGCAAGATGGTGGAAGAGCAGACCAACGAGCCTGACTACGCATA
>JAIEBK010000103.1 GCA_029070945.1 Muribaculaceae bacterium | reverse complement strand
GCATTGAGGGCCTCGTTGCTCTTGATGAAGAACTGGCAATCCCAAGGGTCAACCGGATCCGCAAGGATATCGCATTTGTATACCGGACCTCTTGTGGCGTCGTTTACTATTGGAGCCGAAACGTCATCGTTGCCCTTGACGCGCGCTATAAGGTTAGCACATTCGCCGTCGGAAGCATCACCGCCGGTGATAAGCGGGGAGTCATAGGTAGCGGGAGCTGCCTCTTCAACCTCAAACACAACGTCGTCTATCAGGAAAGTCGAAGCCCCGGACGCACTGCTCAAGTTGAATGCAATAGAGATGAATCCTTCATCACCGACCCAGGCGCCGTCGACAGATCCGGACCAATCGAGTTGCTGCCATTCAGGAGAAGCGTTGAGCGTCCCGATACATGCCCAGTGATGATACGCTCCGGGGTTGCCATGAGCCTGAGTGTCGATATTACGGGAATCGGTACATTTGTACATGAACGACACATGGATGTTCTCGCCTCCGTTGAAGACCTTGTTTGACTTAATGAAAAACTGGCAGTCCCATGCATCGACCGGGTCAGGGAGGATATCACATTTATAGACGTTACCTCTTTCCGGATCGCTTACGATGGGAGAAGGCACATCATCGTTACCCTTCACACGGGAAACGAGATTTTCGCATATGGCACTACCATCAGCCTCACCTATGACCGACGCCATGATTTTACTACCGGATCCATCGGAAATTTCAATAACTTTGTCAGCAACAAGACTGTTGAGCCACTTGGTGTTCTGCTGTGAGTGCCAGCAGAGAGTGTGTCCATAGATCTGCATTCCTGCCTTATCAGCCGCATTGACAAACGACTGCACGGTACCGAAATTCATCTCGCCCTTGTCGTTGACAACAGAGGCATACTTCATGGCGTTGCCGGCTGTCATCATGTCGAAGTTAGTATTCACGAGGGCATACACGCCCTGACCCTGAAGATAGTCATTGACGCCTACACCGCAACCGAGTGTGAAATCGGGATTGATAGCCCTTGAAGAGGACCCGTGAAGAGCCTCTTTAAGGGTAGGATAAGCATTCAGATACTCGAGTTCGGCAATCGTGTTGGGCTTCTCGAGATTATCATAAAAAGTATCGTTGAACACATCCGTACAGCTTGTTGCGAACAGCAGTCCGGAAGCGACGATTGATAGATATTTGATTTGTTTCATTGCCTGATTCCTTTTCATTTGTTATAGACAGGTTTGAAATCGAAATTACCCACAACCTCACGATGACGCATCACGAGAGTGTCGTTGGTCTCGTAGGTCACAGGACCAAAGTTGGCGGTATATGTAAGGTAGAGGGCATCGCAGTCCTTGTTGTTGATGCTGTTCTTCTCCCCTTTCTTCACCCACTTGCCGCTTCCGGACGCTGACATGCCCGGAGTGCTGGTGGTTATGGTGCAGTTTCCGCTTGCGTCGAAGGTAAGTTCGAGGTCGCAGGTAAGCGTGGTGATGGTGTTGCCGTCGTTATACTGCACAGATACCGGGAAGATGGCGGTATTGATCGACTTGGTGGTAAGGAACACCACCTCGTCACGCTCCACAAACTCAGCCTTACGCTCCTGTGTGGTCACGGCACCGGTGATATTGTCGGTGATTTTGTCAGTGCCACGGCGGCAGTAGCTGCCTGTCCACTCGTTGATGTACTTCACTCCGTAGAGGACGAAATCCTGAGGCTGAACCTCCCATGCGGAAGGATCGGTGAGAGCGGGATGGCTTTCAGGATCTATGGGGGTGCCCGCAAGAATGTGATCTGCACCTATGGCCTTCACCATACGCACCGGTATCACATATGTCTCTTTCACCGCATCAGGATCAGCAAAGAAAGCATCGGTCAGCGTTACCACTGTTCCGAACTGATAGTCAGCCACCTTGGTAAGTGTAGTAGACGCAAGTGAATAGTAGTCAGAAGGCATGGCCTTGACCGGGGAACCGTCAGGGAAAGTAAGGTTGTTTGTCAGCGCGTCATCAACCACCACGTCAATCTTAAGGTTACGGCTCTTATAGGCACCTCCCTGAGTGGCGATAATCATGCATTTGTGCTGATTGTCGAGAGTGTTGTCAGCATGAGGATCCTCACCAAGTGTGATGGTACGGAAAGGATACTGGTATGGAAAGAATGCCGACACACCATCTTCATGATCCGGGAAGTCAGTCTCGGGATTCTTGCATGACGTCATGCCGAGAGCGAGGAGCGCAGCGCCTGCAAACGCAGCGTATTTTATAGTTTTTATCATTGTTTGTTTCATTTAAAGATTATTTACCAGCCTGCATTCTGCTCGATGTTGCTGAATTTGATCACGTCCTCGTAGGGAAGAGGACCGTAGATCATATGAGAAGAGAACTTACGCTGCTCCACATCGATTACAGTATAGTTGTTTCCTTCGATACGCATACCCCGTGCAGTCTCGTTGAGGTCGGCTTTCCAACGGCGAAGATCCCAGAAGCGGATATTCTCGAAGCAGAGTTCAAGACGACGTTCGTTGCGGATAAGCTCGCGCATCTTTTCCTTGTCACCCTTAACGCTTTCAAGATATGCGTCGCCGTTGTCAAGGCCAACACCCGCACGCTTGCGGATAGCCTTGATCACATCGTAGGCAGAATAGCCGTGGCTGCCACCGCTTGTAGGGCCCCATGCCTCGTTAGCGGCCTCAGCGTATGCGAGGAAGATTTCCGTGAAACGTATACGCTTTGTGTAGTGGGGTTTCTCGACCTTATTAGAGGGATTGGGATTCACGTCCTCACGAACGAGCTTACGCATATAGTAGCCGGTACGTGTTGACCTGCCGCTCTCTGTATTGAGACCGTCCTTATCATTGTCATTGACCGGCTGATGAACAGACGAGTTGATTGTACTGCCAGCCATAGAAGAGCCATTGGTCACAATATATAGACCAAGTCGCGGGTCACGGTTGCTGTAGGGATTGCTGCTGTCGTAGTTGGAACGGGCATCATTGATGGGATATCCGTTGAGAGCAGGGAAAGCGTCAACGAGATTCTGTGTCGGGTTAACGCGGCCTTTACCATAAAGTGTGGGCGGGAAGTTATCCTCTTCAAGAGAAATCGAATTGCCTGCACGTTCACGCCATATAATCTCTTTCTGATCGGTGTAATCCGAGGGTTCCTTAACCTCATCGGCTGTGTACCAGATGTGACCCTTATCATCCATACCTGCTACTCCGCCGATCTTGTCGAGTACATTTGCGGCATAGTCGGCAGCCATACTCCACTGCATGCCGGAAGCCTCGAAAGCGGGACTTGCGGCGAGAAGGGCAGCCTGCGCACGGATGGCAGCCACTATTCGTCCGCACACACGGATGTGGGTAGTGGCACCGAACACACGATTGTAGTCTGACATGTCTACGCCAAGAGCAGCATATTTCTGAGGCACCTCGCTGTTTGACCTTAGATTCACATATGTATCCGGAAGAAGGGAAATAGCCTCTTCAGCGTCTGCCAGCAACCTATCGAGACAGGCCTTGAAACCGTCGCGAGAAACATTCATGTCCTGCGTGGCATCAAATGGCTCGGTGAAGATATGCACACCCAGCAGATCTCCCGAAGTTCCTATACCTCCATAGTTCTGTAACAGGAAATACATATTGAGCGCACGAAGGCCAAGGGCCTCACCTCTCAGACGGTCGTGAAACATGAGGTCAAGGTTCTCGTTCGCGCTGAAAGATACTTTATCAAGTTTCTGAAGCAGAATGTTGGCATACTGGATTGAGGCATTGCGGTCACGCCAGTTGTCGTTTGATACGCCGGTCTGTGATGTCCATGCGCCGCCTGCCATAGTCAGCCATGTATTGGTGAGATCATTGCTGACGGCATCGTCGGTTGCTACGTCATTGTATGGAGTTGACGAGTAAGGCATCAAAATGTAGGCGCTACCAAGAATCTGGTCGGCGAAATTCGCCTCTATTTCCATGGTATTCTCGTCCTTGATATTTTCGAGAGCGGGAGAGAACATGTCGTCGCACGATGCCATGCCGACCATCAGCAGACCCGCTGCCATTAGTTTAATTGTTTTTTTCATCGTTTATGCTCGGTTAGTATTAGAACGATACAGTGGCACCTATATTGTAGAAGCGGTTTTGAGGTGCTCCTCCAACATTTGTTTCCATTATTTTCTTGTTCTTGCTTATCATAAGCAGGTCGTCAGCGCTGAGGAAGAGCTGCACACCCTTTACGATCTTGCCTGCAAACAGCTCGCTTGCGAAGTCGTAGGTAAGCTGCACCTTGGCGATCTCGAAACGGTCGCGGCTATACATCCAGAAGTCTGAGTCCTGATTATTATTGTTGGCAGCGTCAGCACGCAGACGCGGAAGAGTCGCAGTAGCGGCAGTCTCGGGAGTCCAGCAACCAATCACTTCGGAGGAATATTTGCATTCTTCCTGCGGACGGTAGTAGGTGCCTGACTTGAGACCATTTGCGCCGTATCCACCCGTGCAGTGAACGAAGAGAGTGAATCCCTTGTACTTAGCGGTCAGGTTGATACCAAGTGTGAACGGATCACCATACCAGCCGCCACGTCCGAGGCATACGCGGTCCTGATTGTTGACAACGCCGTCGCCGTTTACGTCTTCATACTTGAGATCGCCGGCTCCGAGTGAGGAAGATCCAAGTGCGCTCTGGTCAACTGAGGCAGCCTCTTCGTCTGTCTGGAAGAAGCCAAGACAACGGTAACCCCAGATAGCGTCGACATCCTTGCCTTCAGCATACTGATATGCGTCACTATGAACTTCGTCGCGCTTGGAAGCCTTTGTTTTATAGTAAGTACCGTTGACTCCGAGTTCCAGCTCAAACTCACCGAATTTCTTACGTCCTGTCACACCGAAATCAAAGCCTTTGGTACGGTTGGCATTGTAGTTGATCCAGGGCACGAAAGATGCTGCGGGATAGTAAGTGGAGAAGAATGTCGGGAACTTGGTAGAATTGTTGATAAGCATACCGTCCTTGTCATACATGAATACAGATGCGTTGATGCCAAGAGCGTTGTTAAAGAAGTCACCGCGAACCGTAGCTGAATACTCCTTACGGGTGATGAATGTAAGGTCCTCGTTGGGACCACGGCTCGGAGACATGGCAGCCTGACCGTTGCTTGTCCAGCTATACCATCCGTTCTTATTGTAATTGGCAGTGTACATGTAGAAGTTCTCGATATCCATATCCTGCTTTAGTCTGGACGCCGACAGAGAAAGCATAAGGTTGTTTACGTTTTCGTTATCCTTAAGAGAACCTATATTTGCGAAATTCACACCGAGTGTTCCTGATACGGAAATACCGTTTCTGTGTCCCGGCGCAAGCTTGGCGGAGTGCACAAGAGATGAACCGAAGTCTACATAATACGTATGATCATAGTTGTAGTCGATTCCAAGACCCATATTGGCACTGCTTGTCTTGTGATACTCGCCGGACTGTGAACGCTGCCATCCTGTAGCCACGAGCATGGCATGGAAGTTGTGCATCGCGTCCCACGTGCGGGTATAGTCAAACTGAGCGGAGAAGTGCTGGGTCTGACGGGAAGCGGAATTCTCTACGTTCTGAAAACCGCTATGTTTGTCTTCACCTTCCTGAGTAATTGCCACAATCTCATCCTTACCATTGAAGTTCATCCATGTCGGCACGAAAGTAGCGTAAGAATCCTTATAGTTTGTGTAGTAGGAAGTAGCGTAGTCGATAGCGTACATGGCACCGAAAGTAAGTCCTTTGGTAACCTTGCTCAGGTCGATATTCACGCCTGCGTCAAACTGGAACTGACGGCTGATGAACTTCTGCGAACCGGCGAAATAGTAGTCGGAAAGAATATTGGTGGTATGCGCGGCATTACCTCCGGGGAACATACCGTTCATTATATGGTTGGAGTTAAGCACCATCTGAAGCGCATCTGTGGCATTGCTGTTGATCATGCTGACCGGAATGAAAGGAACCACACGATTGGGGCGCAATGTGTTGACAGACTCCCAATAATTGCCGATAGCAGAACGAGCACCATAGAATGTTGCAGCAGCATTGACATAACCGGTCACATAATCCGATAACTTAACATCCACGTTACCTCTTACGCCGAAGCGGTCGGTGTAATTATCTTTCGCCTCTCCTGCCTTGATGTAATCGCCAAAACGATAGTAGCTGATATTAGTATAGAAGTGTGCGCGCTCGTTGCCTCCGCTGATCTCCACATCGGCATCCGTACGGTTGTAGGTATGCTTCACATAGTCACCTGAAAGGAGATCCACATCAGGATATCGGAACGGGTTGGCTCCGATAGCGGTATTATATATCAGCTCATCAGAATAATAATTGGAATTTCCGCCTATATTCGCCTGTGCCTGATTGTAGAACATCATATAGTCAGATGCTCCGAGATACTCGGGCATACGCTTAGCGACCGCCCATCCGGTGCTTGCATGTGCCTTCACACGTAGGTCGCCTTCCTGTCCGCGTTTCGTAGTAATATATACAGCACCTTTGGCAGCACGTGCCCCGTAAAGCACAACAGCCTGCGCACCCTTAAGGAAGGTGATGCTTTCCACCTCTGTGGGTGGAATGTTATTGATGTCACGGATAACTCCATCGATGAGAAAGAGCACTCCGCCGTTATCTGTATCTGCGCCCCAGAGAGAGCTGCCGTTGTAGCCCGGGATATAACCCATGAGTGTGGTTCCGTTGAGATCATTGATGTGATTCTTCTCCATAAGATCTTTGATGTTGATCTTCTCGGATCCACCTAAGAGGTCAGCCTCGGCCACCTGGCGGTAGGCCAGCTGCACCAATGAGTCTGCCAGAATAGGCTCCTCAATATTCTGTCCGAAGACCGGGACGGAAACCGTAGCCATCGATCCCAGAATCACGACAGGAAGATATTTCTTAAAAATTGATATCATGTTGTATCGGTATCTTTAATGATTAATGGAATTGATTACCAGCCGGGATTCTGCTCGAATCCGTCGACGATATATACATCGTCGCGCAGGACGGGGAACCAATAATGCTTGGTGTCGTAGTCACGGGTGATGATGACTTCCTCGCGGAACTCTGCTACGCGTGCCTCACGCGGATCATTCTCTTCATAGAATGATTCATCGGCACCGTCGATGCGGATAAATTCCTGCGATGTCTTGGAAGCGTATTCAGGCTCGGTAAGAAGCAGCCAGCGCTGGAGGTCGTGGAAGCGGAAGCCTTCGAATGCGAGTTCGACTGCGCGCTCGCGGCGAACCTCATCCATATAGGCGTTGCCGGTGAATTTGTCAGACACATGTCCTGCGCCGACACGGTCGCGAAGCACGTTGAGTGCGTCTATCGAGGTAAGGGAACAGTTGGAGCTCTTTCCGGATGCACCGTTAACAGCTGCTGTAGCCTCAGCATACATAAGGTATACATCAGCAAGACGCATATAAGGACAATAGGAATGCGGAAGAGCAGCACCTGACATATAGCTGCCACCATCGTACTGGTTAGCCATGTGTGACACAAACTTGTTGAGGAAGTATCCGGTGCGGGATGCATTGGTCACATTACGCATGGATCCTCCGGTAGCAAGACCCGCATACTTGTATTTTGCATGTGCTTCCTGAGGCTTTGCCTTTATGTATTCCATTCCATCATAGACAATATCATGATAGAAGCGAGGATCACGGTCCTTATAAGGACGTTCCGGATCGAATCCGCTTTCAGGATCATCAAGGGGAAGACCATTGGCCATACCGTAATTCTTCACGTAGTTGGCTGTGGGAGAATGACCGATATTGTCACAACCATCGGAAATATCATTCAATACAAAGGTCATACCCCAGCGATAGTAGGTGAAAGACCAGCCTTTCGAGGGGCCTCGCATTATAGCCTCCGGACCACCTGGCTGCAGACCTCCACGTCCGGAAGTAAGCCAGAGCTCACTGTAGGAATAATCCACTCCGTCAGCTTTCTCATGTGCCGCCACATCCTTAAAGTCAAAATCGTTAAGCTTATACTGGCATGCACCTGTCTGAACAAGTTCAAGTACTTCGCCGAGTGCAGCAGCAGCCTTTCCGGCAAGATCCTTATCATAATCATATGTTCTGCTGCCACCTTTCTGCGCACCATGCTGCATAAGCGGACTGGCAGCCCAGAGGTAATTCTTACCGAGATATGAAAGCGCAGTCACCTTATTTATACGGAGTGAGTTGTCGCCGGAATTCTTGCCGACGGTGGTATTGTCCCAGTTAACCGGAAGAAGATCAGCAGCCTTCTGGAAGTCGGCCGCAGCCTTCTCTGCACATTCCTTATAGCTGAGACGGATATTTGTAGGAGTGGATCCCGGATCAAGCACCTCATCAATATAAGGAATACCTCCGAAGAACTCCATCATGCCGAAATGCCACCAGCCACGGAAGAAATAGAGCTGTCCGAGCAGAAGATTCTTCTCTTCATCAGATCCATTGAACACATGTCCGGGAGCTTCAAGTTCTGCTATTCCCTTGTTGCATTTCGCAATGCAATACCATGCATGTCCGTAGAAATGATGGCTATGGGCATCGTCTGTTGTCGGATTTGCAGCAGTATTGGAAAACCAGAATTCCGCTACAGTAGCCCATGCCCAGAAGTTGCCTAAGTCAACCTGATGGTTGATATGGCCGTCGGCCTGTGGATTCTGAATAAGGTCATCGCCGTAGTTAAATTCGGGGCACCAGCCGCACTGGGTCATATTTGGGATACAGTTGTAGATTTCCTCAACATATCCCTGAGCATTCTTGAAATTCTTGAATGCGAGGTCGGCAGACACGTCAGAAGACGGTTCTTTGTCGAGGTAGTCCTCGCAGGATGTCATTGACATTCCTGCCAAGAGTGCTCCTGCGACTGCCATATATTTATATATTCTTTTCATTGTAGTTGTTGTCCTTATTTGAATTAAAGGTTAAACTTGATGCCGAAGTTGAAGCGACGCATCGTAGGATAGGCACCCGAACCGGAACCACCAGCGAAGTTGTTCTCGCGGTCATCAGGCATTCTCGTCCAGAGACAGAGATTATTACCGTTGAGGAACACCTTGAGATAATCAAGACCAAGTTTCTTAACCCAGCCGTTTGTCCACGTGTAGGCTACCTCGACATTCTTCAGACGGAAGTAAGAAGCGTCATACCAATACTGGGTACCATTGCTATAACTGCTGACAGAACGATAGAATGCCGGCACAAGGACATCTCCAGAATTGTTTTCTCCGTTCCACCAATCGCCAAGATTATAGACATTGTCAAGGTGATTAGTAAAGGATGCGAGGTTTACATCGCGGGTAACACCTGTCACACCATAGAACTGTGCGAAGCAGCTGAATCCTTTCCATTCGAATCCTACAGTCGCATTGTAAGTATTCTGGGGAGTTCCGGAGTAGCCATAAGGCGCACTGTCAAGAACGTCGACAACGCCGTCGCCATTGAAATCGACTATATAATAGTCGCCTGGGAGACGGCTCGCGTCATTGATATCATGAGCCGGCGAACCATAGACAGCATCCCAGGAATTCAGGAACTGACCGGAGATATGGCTGTGGGTCTGTCCGATCATATATCCAGCCTTTTTCTGATAGTCGGGCCTCTTCACCGGGTCATCGCCCTCTATGATTTTGTTGGCGGCATGGGTCATAGAAGCGTTAGCCCATATACGCATGTCCTTACCGATCTGTTTGTTGAAGCGAAGCTCAAGTTCATAACCATTTACTTCAGCCTTGCCAAGGTTGGCGGTAGGAGGTGTCTGACCGAAATAAGAAGGAACCGAACGGTCCGAACCTTTTACGAGAATGTCCTTACGTTTATCCTTGAAGAGCTCGACAGTACCTGCAAACATACCGTTGAGGAACGAGAAGTCAAAACCGAGGTTATATTTGGTCACCTTCTCCCAGTGAGCATTCGGGTTGCCGAGTGCACTCTGACGATAGAATGTATAAAGCGAACCGTTCTCATATCCACCCCAGAAGTTGCTTTGCTGAAGATTCATCTGGGTATTGCCACCGTAAGCCCACTGATCCATGTAGAGGAAACGATAGTCATGATTATAGCTGAGGTCGTCACCGATTTCACCCATAGAAGCACGGATCTTAAGTTCCTGCCACCAGTTGTCGAGACCGATAGCGGTCCAGAACTTCTCCTCTGAAGGACGCCAGCCGATAGCGCCGGAGTTGAAGAAACCGAAACGGAAACCCTTACCGAATTTCTCTGAACCGTTGTAAGCACCATTGTATTCTACGAAGTAGCGGTCATCAAAGTTATAGGTAGCACGGAACACCCAGTCTTCACGATGTACAGGAATCATGTTACCGGTAGCGACTTCCTGACGGTTCCATACAGCGGTAGCACCGACATTGTTCTTGCCGAACTCCCTGTTCCAGTTGAGCTGCACCTGATAATAGAGGTTTCGCACAGTTTGCCGGTTATCTACACTACCACCCTGCACGCCCCAGTTGTTTGTACCGTCCGGGTCAAACTGAGTAATGCTATTACGGTCAGGCTGCTGTGTCACGACACCTGTGTCCGGATTGATCCACTTCTGAACAATCTCGCTGTCATATCCTTCATTGATACCTTCGCCAGTCTGAACAAACGTGTTGTCCCAGGAAACAAGACCACGAGCCGATAGACCCTTTGTGATGAATGAAAGATCCTGCTCGAGAGAGAAGTCGGTGTTGATACGTGTAGTAGTAGTCTTAAACGCACCACCTATTGCAAGCAGCTGCAGTGAGTTTGCACACTGAGAAGCGAAAAGCGGCTGGAAGCCCCAGCTTCCGTCGGAATAGCGGGGGAGGAAGGCATCAGGCGGAATATTGTAGACGCCCGCCCATATCTGCTGGTCGTTCCAGTTAGACTGATTGAAGTTAGAACCGTCTGCCGGCCATCTTGACTTCTTCACACCGTTGGAGCCGGCTATATTCACCTTAAAGGTAGTAGTTTTTGTAAGAGAGAAGTCAAGGTTGGAGCGGGCATTAATACGGTTGTAGCCGAAACCGGGCTGATAGCCACGGCCGTTGTCAACAGTACGGAAAAGGTCGCCCTCATTCACGAAGTCGATTACAGCGTAGTAGCGCACGAACTTAGTACCACCGGAAATAGCGACGTTAGCGTTGTAAGACATGGCATGATCCTTGAAAAGCTCCTTCTGCCAGTCTACATTAGGATAACGCTCGTATTCCTCGAGGTTTGCCGGATTGGCATATTTCAACAGTGTGGCCTCAGGTGTCATATAACTCCATGAAGACGGATTGAGCGCAAGCTCATGCATCACGGCATTGTTTCTCATCTTAAGAGAACCGTAGGAGTCATACTTATCCGGGAGCTTAGACACGGTCTTCATAGTTGCGGTGAAGCCAACATCAATTTTAGCACGTCCTTCCTGTCCACGCTTGGTAGTGATAAGGATAACGCCATTCGCACCCTTCACACCATAAACCGCTGTAGCGGAAGCATCCTTGAGGACGGAGATAGACTTAACGGAGCCTACGTCGACTGTGCTCATCTCTCGCTCTACGCCGTCAACGAGAACGAGAGGCTTAGAGTTGTTCCAGGAGGAAGCTCCACGAATAGTGATCTCTGCACTTTCGTCACCGGGCATACCTGATGACTGAACTGTAACGACGCCGGGAAGGTTACCTGTAAGTGCAGCACTTAGATCGTGCACACCGGCAGCACGTTCGAGGACCTCGCCGGTAGTCTGAGTGATAGCACCGACCACAGAAGCCTTCTTCTGCTGGCCGTAGCCGACTACCACAACTTCGTCGAGAAGTTC
>JAIEBK010000102.1:44092-48317 GCA_029070945.1 Muribaculaceae bacterium | reverse complement strand
CCGAAAGGAATACCCACAATTGTTATGCAGAAAATTACACCCCATGCTAAGTGCGTAAGAGCGATTGGAATGCCTCCGACAATCCACCAGATCACATTCATGATTCCGGCAAGACAACCCGAAGGCCATGATCCATCAATGACTTTTGTTCCGAAAGGCCATAAAGCGACTTTCGCAAGCTTAAGAGTCTGAAGGCCAAACGGGATACCAATGATTGTGATCATCATGGTAACACTTGAAATCAGATATTCGAGAGCTATCATCACTCCACCGAATACAAACCAGATAATGTTGAGCAATATATTCATATGTAACTTTTTTTTGTATATAACGCTTCAATACACTAAAATGGCTAAAATAACCTCATTATTCTTGTCTGATTCAAAATCTTTCGTTAATTTTACATCAAATTTCAAAAGATATGCAGACAAGACCTTTATATCCTCCTTTTACCGTCGGTGTTGACCTTGGTGGAACAAATACAGTATATGCTATAGTTGACAAGACAGGATATATCATTGACAAGGCCTCTTTCCCGACAGATACTCCCTCTGTCGATGTATGGGCTGACATTCTTGCGGATGGTATCTCCGGAATGATCGACCGTCATTCGCTTCAGGGCGACATTGTGGGCATAGGTATCGGTGCTCCAAGTGCAAATGCAATGACCGGCAGTATTGAGGGATCCACGAATCTTCCATGGCCACCGCCTGTACCACTTGCCAACCTTATGGAAGCGCGTCTTGGACTGCCGGTAAAGATCAACAACGATGCCAATGCTGCCGCTCTGGGTGAAAAGGCATATGGTGTGGCTGCCGGAATGAACGATTTCATAGTTCTGACACTCGGCACCGGAGTAGGTGGCGGAATAGTCTGTAACGGTCATCTCCTAAGCGGAGCACGCGGCTTTGCAGGTGAGCTCGGTCATGTGAGATTTCCGTTTGCGGCCGACCGAGTATGTGGATGTGGACGAAAGGGATGTCTTGAGACAGTCGCATCCGCAAGAGGAATTGTTGAAACGGCAAGAAGGATAATGGCTGAATCGAATAAGGAAACGATACTTAGAGATATGTCGTCTGACGAACTCACATCCAAGACAATCGCAGAGGCTGCTCTTTCAGGTGACGCCGTCGCTAAGGAAGTCTATGACTTCACCGGGGAATGTCTCGGCAAGGCTGCGGCTGAATTCGCTGCATTTACCGACCCGGAAGCGATAATTCTTTTCGGCGGAGTGGCCAAAGCCGGGGATCTTCTTGTTAATCCTATGCGTGAGGCCTTCGGGAAAGCAACCCTTCATCTTTATAGGGATAGGGTAAGGTTTATGGTATCGTCGCTTGAAGGAGCTAACGCCGCACTGATTGGTGCCGCCTCGCTTCCCCTGCTATAAAGCCCGGATTCTTTACAAAGTATCATAAGTTAATTACCATAATTCTTCCTAAACGCTCCAACAAATAAACAATTAGATTAAACAATTAAACGGTTAAACGATTAAACAGCTCCCCCTGCAGGTAAAAAATGAAAAAGATCATCGATGTCATTGAAAGCAGAAACAGTCCTTTTCTTTCGCTTGAGATACTTCCACCTCTGAAAGGCAACAGCATTTATAAGGTATTTGATATAATTGACAGGCTTAAGAAATTCGATCCGCAGTTTGTCAATATCACGTCTCATCATAGCGAATATATCTACAAACCGCTTCCTAACGGTACACACCGGCGGGTCAGTGTGGTAAAGCGTCCTGGAACGGTAGCCATTTCCGCCGCAATACAGAACCGTTACGGACTTATCCCTGTGCCACACATCATTTGTCGCGGATTTACTAAGGAAGAAACTGAATATGCTCTTCTTGATCTTAATTTTCTTGGTATTAATAATCTGATGCTTCTTCGTGGCGATGACAAAAGGGAGTATATTTCAGATACGGAAAAAGAGAACTATCATGATCATGCCACCGATCTTCAGGAGCAAGTGAATCTCTTTAATAAAGGTATTGGTCTCGAGGATATGGAGATTCAAGGTATCGAGACTCCTTTCTCCTATGGTATGGCATGTTATCCCGAAAAGCATGAGGAGGCTCCCAATATGGAATCGGATATACATTATCTTAAGATGAAAGTCGATAACGGTGCGGATTATCTTATCACCCAGATGTTTTATGACAATGATAAATACTTTTCTTTTGTCGACCGTTGTCGCGCCGCAGGCATTGATGTACCCATTATTCCTGGCATCAAACCGATGTATAAGCGTCAGCAGTTGACCGTACTTCCGAAAATTTTCCGTACGGACATTCCGGAGGCACTCGCATCTCAGATACGCTTGTGCAATAGCGATGCGGAAGCTAAAGAGATTGGTATTGATTGGTGCAGAAGTCAATGCGAGGACTTGATCAACAGGGGAGTACCGGGTATTCATTTCTATACCATGGGCATTAGCGACGGAGTAGCCCGCGTTGCCGAAAAGATTTTCTGAAGCCTATGGAAATAAAAGAATTTGAAGACTTGCTGAGCAAAAGGATACTTGTCCTTGACGGTGCTATGGGCACTATGCTCCAGAGGTATGCTCTCAGGGAAGAGGATTTCAGAGGCGAGCGGTTTGTGTCTTATCCACATCGTCTTTCCGGCTGCAACGACATATTATGCATCAGCCGGCCGGACGTAATCAAGGAAATTCACAGATCTTACCTCAAGGCGGGAGCGGATATCATATGCACTGATACATTTAATGCAAACGCAATTTCAATGGCGGATTACGGTCTGGAAAAGATACCCGGACTTATTCGTGAGATCAACAGGACTGGAGCGAAGCTGGCAAAAAAGGTTGTCAAGGATGCCCCGCGATGTGAATGGGGAGGACATGCATTGGTAGCAGGTTCGATCGGTCCTACCAACAAATCCGCAACAATGAGTCCCGATGTGGCTGATCCGGCTGCACGTAACATTACATACGATCAGCTTTATGAAGCATACTACGATCAGGTGTGTGGCCTCTTGGAAGGAGGAGTCGATATCCTGCTTTTCGAGACTGTTTTCGACACTCTTAACCTTAAGGCCGGACTGGCGGCTGCCCACGAAGCCATGAAGGCCAGTGGCCGACAGGTGCCGGTCATGGTATCAGCTACGGTATCTGACAAAAGCGGACGCACCCTGAGCGGACAGACCTTGCAGGCATTCGCCACATCTGTAGATGAGTTTCCTTGTGTTGTCACTGTCGGTCTGAACTGCAGTTTCGGGCCTAAGGATATCATCCCGCATCTCAGGGAACTTGGAAACAGCACATCCCGATACATATCGGTACATCCCAACGCCGGTCTGCCGGATGCACTTGGCCAATATAAGGTGGATCCTGCAACATTCATTGAAGAACTGGCGCCTGTCTTTACCGACCGGCTTGCCAACATAGTTGGCGGTTGTTGCGGCACTTCGCCTGAACATATAAAAGCTCTTAGAAAAGCTGTAGATAGCGCCAGTCCTCATATCACACATACGCTATATCCTGCTCTCAGGGTCTCCGGACTGGAGCGGGTGGAAATTCGACCGGAAAATAATTTCCTTGTCGTCGGTGAACGTTGTAACGTGGCCGGTTCCCGTAAATTCCTGCGGCTGATAAAGGAAGGGAAATATGATGAGGCTCTTTCTATAGCTGTCAAGCAGGTTACAGACGGAGCTATGGTGATCGATGTCAATATGGATGATCCACTTCTGGATTTTCGGTCCGAAATGACTCATTTTCTACGGCTCTATGCCGCAGAGCCGGAAGTAGCGAAAGTCCCGGTGATGGTTGATTCCTCCGACTGGAATGTAGTTGAAGCAGCACTTAAGAACCTTCAGGGAAAATCAATCGTAAATTCGATTTCATTAAAGGAAGGAGAGGAGGCTTTCATATACAAGGCACGTCGTATCCGACAGCTCGGAGCGGCTGTCATCGTCATGGCCTTCGATGAGAATGGACAGGCCGATACCTACAGGCGTAAGATTGAAATATGCGGACGCGCATACAGGCTGCTTACCGAGGAATGCGGCTTTAAAGGAGAAGATATTATATTCGATGTGAATGTAATGGCTGTCGCAACAGGACTTGAAGAACATACCCGTTATGGAATAGACTTTATAGAGGCGGTAAGATGGGTAAAGGAAAACCTTCCCGGAGCGCGGACAAGCGGAGGCATCAGCAATCTTTCATTTGCCTTTCGTGGAAAAAATTCGCTTCGGGAGGCGATGCATAC
>JAIEBK010000102.1:0-43992 GCA_029070945.1 Muribaculaceae bacterium | reverse complement strand
TCGCTTCGGGAGGCGATGCATACCGTATTCCTGTATCATGCGATAGATGCCGGTCTGGATATGGCGATCATGAATCCTGCTTCAGCAATGACATACGATGATATCGATCCGAAACTGCGCTCACTGATAGAAGATGTGGTGCTTGCGCGAAATCCGGATGCTTCGGATTCTCTGGCGGCATATGCTGTAACGGAATCGCAGTCAGAAGACAGAGTATCAGGGTCGGGTGATCGTGATATAGCCGTCCCTGTAGAGAAACGAATAGAGGAGGCCTTGGTTTCGGGACGTTCTGATTGCATAGCCGGATATATTGATGAGCTTTCCGCGAGAATGAGAGCGGTTGATATAGTAGAAGGGCCTCTGATGGATGGAATGAAACGTGTCGGTGTTCTTTTCGGAGAAGGAAAGATGTTTCTTCCACAGGTTGTCAAGACTGCCAGGGTAATGAAGATGGCGGTCGACCTGCTTGAACCGAGACTTTTGGCTGAATCTGCTGGTCCGGGTGGCAACAAAGCCGGAAAAGTCATCATTGCCACTGTTAAGGGCGATGTTCATGATATAGGAAAGAATATTGTCTCCATAGTGCTCGCCTGTAATAATTTCGAGATTCTGGACCTTGGGGTTATGGTCACTCCTGAAACTATTGTAGACACAGCCCTTCGGGAGCGACCGGACATTATATGCCTGTCTGGACTGATCACTCCCTCTCTTGCCGAGATGTGTGCCACAGCCGAGGCGTTAGCCAAGGCCGGTCTTGACATACCATTGCTTGTGGGGGGAGCTACCACTTCCGCCCTGCATACAGCCCTCAAGATAGCTCCTGTCTATGGAGGCCCGGTCGTTCACATGAAGGACGCATCTCAAAATCCTATAATAGCCTCCCGTTTGCTTGATAGTTCGGAAAGACCGGATTATATAAATACTTTAAAGGAGGAGCAGAAAAGACTGCGGGATTCTTACGCCTCACAACACGAGTCTATTGTTTCTCTTGAGGAAGCAACTAAAAGGAAATCCGGTATTTCAGCGTATTGCGCTCCCGCTCCGGAATGTGGAGAGGGAAATTTGATAGTCAGAAATTTCTCGGTTCCGGAGCTTGAACCTTTCATAAACTGGAAGATGCTTCTGCATGCCTGGGGGCTTCATAATATCGGATGCAGTTGCGGTTGCGATTCGAACGAGTCGATCAGACTGCTGGAAGATGCGCGTGAATGTCTTCGTAAGATAGATGAAAGCGGTCTCTATGATGGTTTCGGACTTGTTCGTATTGTAAAGGCTTATTCCTGTGATAAGGCTCTGATCGTAGATGGAAGGTCGATTCCGACTCTACGACAGCAGAAGGAGGGAAGTGGATTTAAATCTGTTTCGGATTATGTCAACACTCAAGGTGATTATGCTGGTGTATTCATGGTGGGAGCCGGAAAATACATAAATACCCTTCGCATTCAGAAAGAGAGGGAAGGAGAATCATATCGGGCACTTATCCTTCAGTCACTTGCCGACCGGCTTGCAGAAGCGACCTCGGAGCTGATGCACCATCTGGTAAGAAAGGAATACTGGGGTTACTCTCCGTTTGAAGTGCCGGATTCAGACCGCCTGTTTCGAGGAGAATATCAGGGGATACGCCCGGCTATAGGATATCCGATGCTTCCGGACCAGCTTCTCAACAAAGAGGTGTATGATATTCTTCAGCCGGAGAGCGGAAAAAGGGTAGAGCTTACAGAAAACGGAGCAATGTCACCATCTTCTACCATAAGCGGTTTTTATCTGGCAAATCCCGAAGCACGATATTTTATGATAGGTAAGATTGGTGAGGATCAAAAGGAAGACTATGCGAGACGACG
Organism: Muribaculaceae bacterium; assembly: GCA_029070945.1. GTDB lineage: Bacteria > Bacteroidota > Bacteroidia > Bacteroidales > Muribaculaceae > Lepagella. The sequence goes on along the minus strand of JAIEBK010000102.1, from coordinate 42,151 downwards.
GGGACTTTCAACCGAACGGATATCAGAAATACTTAACCAATAAAAAGAAGAAGGACTCAGGCCATAGGCACGAGTCCTTCTTTTATCCTTTTTTATAAATTAAGATCAGAAGTTAAGCAGACGCATGAACTCATCGCGAAGCGCAGGTTCAGTCTCGAATCGTCCGCAGCAGTCAAGAGTGGTCGTACTGCTGTCCTGCTTCTCTACTCCACGCATCTTCATGCAAAGGTGTTCGGCATTGCAGGCCACGATGACACCGTCGGTAGGCATAGCTTCCGCAAGTAAAGAACATACCTGGGCGGTCAGTCTTTCCTGTACCTGAAGTCTTCTTGCAAAAGACTCTACAATCCGGGCTAATTTTGAAAGACCGATCATCTTTCCCTTTGGAATGTAACCCACAGTCACCTTTCCGAAGAATGGGAGAATATGATGCTCACACATGCTGTAGAACTCAATATCCTTAACAATTACAATCTTTGATCCTGCATGTTCGAAGATGGCCTTACGCGCTATCTCAAGTGGATTCTGACGATATCCCTGCGTAATATCCACAAGTGCCTTCGCGGCACGCTCGGGAGTCTTCAGAAGACCCTCTCTGTCCGGATCCTCTCCTATGAGCCTGAGTATCTCGCGATAATGGTTTGCGATCTCGGCTATTAGTTTCTCATCGTGCTCTATCTTCATCATCTCACGTTGATCTTAGATCTCACGATACGCATTTCTGAACTGAAGTTCGGAAAACTGCGTTTGAGTTCATCAAGAGCTTTCTCAGCTTCCTCTTCATTTCGGAAGTTACCGATTCTTGTATACCAGTTCGGGGCGCTGGAATATGTATATACCTGTCCACGGTATTTCGGAAAACGAGCGACGATAGCATTTCCCCGTGCTTTTGCTCTTGCTTCGAGCGAACTCTGATTGCGTCCGTCGCTGAAGACCTGAATTCTGAAACCGTTGCGGACCGCATTAGGATCTTTTGTTTCTTTCTTCCTTACAGCCACTCCCGGATCGGTCAGTATCTTGTCAAGAAGATCCTCATCTATATCGATAGTGACGTTTCCGTTAGATTCAGACTCTATACGCTCTACTATGTTCTCATATTCCGGACCATCCGCAAATGCGGGAAGTGCCCATACCGACAGAGTCACTGTCGGTATGAGCATCTTGATGTATGAGCTGATTCTATGTGTCATCAGTAAGGATTTTGTTTACATCATCCTTTTTCAGTCAAAAGCCTCTACAATTCCCATGAAGGAATCAGCCTTGAGGGCAGCTCCACCGATGAGACCTCCGTCAACATCAGGTTTGGCGAAGAGTTCCTTTGCATTGGATGGCTTGCAGCTTCCACCATAAAGGATTGAGGTGTTGTCCGCGAGTTCTTTGCCATACTTTGCAGCGATAACGTTGCGGATGTGTGCGTGCATATCCTGTGCCTGATCTGCGGTTGCAGTCTTGCCGGTACCGATTGCCCATACCGGTTCGTAAGCAATGACGATTTTGGAGAAATCTTCGGGTGAAAGGCTGAAGAGAGCCTCTACCTGACCTGCCACGACATCATTGTATGTGCCGTTTTCACGCTCTTCAAGCACTTCGCCTACGCAGAAGATCGGTGTAAGACCGTTAGCAAGGGCAAGCTTAGTCTTTGCAAGGAGCTGCTCGTTGGTCTCGCCGAAATACTGACGACGTTCGCTATGACCAAGGATTACATGAGTCGCACCTGTGCTCTTTACCATAGGAGCGCTCACTTCGCCCGTGTAGGCACCGCTCTCATGCTCCGAGCAGTTTTCTGCGCCAAGGCCGAGGATATCTGCGTCGATCACTCCGTGTACGGATGTGAGGTGGGTGAAGGGAACACAGATCACTACATCGCAGTTGGCTTTCTTTGCCTTAAGGGCGCTGTTCACAGCATCGGCAAGTTCCACTCCCTCGTCGAGGGTAGTATTCATTTTCCAGTTGCCGGCTACAATATTCTTTCTCATTTTGATAATGTTTTATTGTATCGTTAATGTTATTTCCCTATTCTTGACGGATTCAGTACTATATACCGCAATCCGTTTCAACACGCAAAATTAACAAATTCCATCCATACCTACAAATATTTCTCCTTAAAAAGGCTAAAAAGCATTTAAAAGTCTATAGCGAGCACTCTCTGTAGATTTCCCTTACATCACACTCCCTAAGAGTGTCATAATCTTTCCTCAGAGGAGCTATTATAACTCCTGCCATGTCTATGCATCCGGGCGAGATGAGATGTTGACCGTCTTCTCGTCCGTAGCATGAGGGTCGGTGAGCCCTTCTGGGGACAGCACATATCCTCAGCAGGCCGTTGCCGTCGATCCAGACAAAGGCATTAAGCTTTCCATCCTTGATATGTTCCTTTCCTATAATATCATCTATTCTTCCAAGTACCGACATCCCTTCGATGTCAGGAGTGATGATGACACTCTTGAAAAAGAACGGAACGTCAAGCCCAAGACTTTCCGATGTGGATGAATGGCCGTATTTAAGCGTATGCTTATCTTCTATAAGCTTCATCAGTGGAAGTTCATGTGTCTTGACAGCCTGACAGTGCATGTGGTCAGGACATGAGGCTCCAGCGACTTTTCCATTGAAGAAAACCGTGTGGCCGGGAAGTTTCTCAGCCATCATGACCATATCCAGTGAGAAACCCTCCTGCGGCTCGTGCGCCTTTTTCACAATTGTAAAGTGAGTCGGGAAAATAGGGTAGGGATTGACAAGAAGCTCCCAGCCATCCACAATTTCAAATCCAATCTGTTGAGAGGGCCTGTTTTTCTTACAAAGGAAGCATGGTCGCTCGGAAACAGATTTCGCATCGGTTTTTGCTCCTGTCGATACAATACGTGCTGGATTATGCTGGATTCCGACAGTAAGATCACCAAGCTGCATGCTTCTCCTCTCCGTCTTTCCAAGCGCCTGATAGTTTTCCCTCGCAAGCGGCCATTCCGCAAGCTGCGCGTCAATAAACTCCACCATACTCTTAACTCTTAACCATTAATCCTTAACTCTTAACCCTTAACCCTTAACCACTTACTCTCCCTCCTCCATATTCTCATGGATTCGTGCAAGAAGTTCTATGGTGCGCAGGAAATCCTTATAGATATTGTTCTCATTGGTTTTTTCTATCGGAAGCGCAGCGTCGCTGTTTCCACTCCAGCGCCGGCAGCTATAGATAGATTCATATATTCTTCCGATCTTCCATGTCCGCGATATTCGCAATGCCATCGCGTAGTCTTCACCATAAGAGACATTGGGAAACAAAATTTCGCGGGCTATCGGAGTATAGAATGCCCGTGGCGCTCCGAAACCGTTTATACGAAGTGCATTATTCGCGCCGTTTTCAGCTGTCCATTCAGTATGTGCTATCAGACCCGGAGGAATGACATTCATATCGAAATCCGTAAGCGTATAACTTCCCACTACCATGGCGCAATTCTCCTCATAAAACTTATTCACAATCCTTTGAAGAGTGTCGGTTCCGGAATATACATCATCGGAATCAAGCTGAACGGCAAATCGTCCGCAACGTTCAGATTCAAGAGCCTTGTTCCAACAGCCTCCGATTCCCAGCCCTTCTTCATCTTCCACAAGGATCACATGAAGTCGCGGATCAGGCACAGACAGTAAGGCCTGACGTGTTCCGTCAGTACTTCCGTTATCGACCACTATGACATTAAACGGAAAATCCGTAAGCTGGGACAGTGCCGACTCCACCGCGTCCATGACAGTAGCTACCCTGTTCCGGACCGGAATGACGACACTCGCCTCAACGGCAAAATAGGCCGATCCCACGTCTGCCGGCTTAGGCTCCCCTACAAGAGCGTTAATCTCACGAAGGTGTGCCCGGCATACTGTCTCCATCGCTTTCTGATAGTCGGCATTGCGTGGATCCACATAATCGTGCTGCTGTTCGCCACTCTTTCTATAGTCAGTCTTGCTCTGCTCATAGAGGTATTCATTGATGCAGAGAGCACCACGGCCGGTAAGAAGCCGCAGCCTGAGGGCATACCATCCGCCATCGGGGAGTTCATCATATTCTTTCTCGAAATCCTCCGAAGCATTAAGGACATCGGCGGCATTCAGAAGTACGATCGATCCGAAATCAAAGTCATCTCGCATGGATCCGAGCTGATAGTCTATGGTAGGATGATTGGTCACCGTGCCATCATCGGCTACATCACGATACCAGGCATACGTGAAGGGGACATCACATATTTCGGCAAGTTCGCGCATTCTTTTCTCGGAATGGGGATACATTCTTATTTCCTTATTTCCGAGCTTGACGAATATAAACTGGTCAAGACCGTTTTTAAATATCTCCTCTCTAAGCTGGCTTATGTTTTCAAACTGTATCATCGAAAATAATTCTCAATTCAAAATTCCCAATTCTATATTACTTTTCAATCCACTCCAGAATTTCCTTCATCAGAAGATTACGCTGGTTAGCGTCTGTAAGTGACTCAAACGGAACGCTCATCACGGCCCTTCGTGACTTTCCATCCCTTATCAGGAGACCTGCCGCAGCATCTGTATCACTGAATCTCATAAAGATCGCCGATTCGTCAGCACATGAGGTAGGTATTATGGCGTCCGGACGTTCCACTATATACTGTTCCGGATTCAGAGTGTTTGAATAAGTGTATCTACGGCTCTCTAAAGATGACTTTAGCGGAGCTTCCATACCGTCGATCCTTCCTCCGAGAGTCATTTCTAAGGAATCAGGCATAGAGATGCAAAGCACTTCTTCCCCCCACTTTGCGGCATCGTTGTCGCTTCGCGTGTCTCTGAGGTCACTCGCCACATACTGACCGCTTACTATCAGGTCGCCACCCTTATTCAGGAATCCTGTCAATGCATTTCGGAGTTTTTTAGGGAAAGCGATAAAATCAGTCCCGTGGTTGCCCCGACCAATAGTGGTGGCTTTCTGTTTTCCGAGAATAAGGTCGATTGTCTTGTAGTCGGAAAGATTGATACTTCCCTGTTCAACAGCTCCTACACTCGTACTCACAAACCCGCGTCCCGTCTCAGCGATAGCCTCGCCGTGGAGATAAGGATAGTCGAATGTGTTTCCGGCGATTACCGACGCCACATGCTGGGAACCGCTCTTGCCGAATCCGTCACCCGCGCTTCTGTGAAATTCTGTCTGGTTACCGGTGAAGGATACATCACGGATGTATGGCACTCCAAAATCATTTGTTGTGTCAAAACCTGCATAATCACCGTCAGACACCACTCCGGGAGCACTCACTCTCGTAAAGCCGTTTACAATAAGGATAGGATGCTGCTCCCCGTTAGCATGGCGGAATGCAAGTGTCTCGGATGGAAACGAGCGTCCGCCGTCGTTGAAGGCGATGATCCTGAATGAGTGAATTTCGTCATCATCGGCCTGGATTTCAAAATGTGGTTTGGTAGTTTCCCCTATTTTATGAAAACTCATGTCTTCGCCGCTTCTCTCCATCACTAAATATCCGGTGGGCATAGCTGTTGGCTCAAGTTCGTCGGGTGTAGGTTGCCACGAAAGTCTATATGTGGTCTTTCCCGTTTTCTGGATTGCGAAATTTCTGACAGGAAGAGGCTGTATCACTACCTTTCGGTCCTTTCTCTCACCAATAAAGCGGGCAAGAGCCTTATAGATGGCGCGTCCCACCGTGAAGCGAAATCTCGGGTCGTTGCCATACTGCATGTCGGCGAAATTCTGATGACTGAGAAGCTCTATCAGTGTGGTCGGAACTTCAGGCACCCTTGCCTCTACATACGACTTATCCCACATCGGACGGCGAGTCCATTCAGGCTCATATTTCGCACGTATGTCGCCTGTGATCTGTCGCATCAGCATATCCGTCATGGTGCGTGAGTTTTTTCTCGGAGTGCCGTCTGCGTAATTTCCATTGCCGTTTGTGAAGTAGATGCCCAGCGTTCCAATAAAGGAATCATCGCTACGTTTTCCCGCATCGCTATGGAGCGCCATGGCAGCGTCGATGGGTATTCCGAGACCCTTCTCATTGGGAAGTACTCTCGAACCGCCCGCAAGATAGTTCACCCATAGCCCACGGCTCGTATAGTCATCCTTATAATCATCTGTTCCCGCATAAGGAGAATAAACGGAGTCAGGCATTCCGGCCCACTGAAGCCAGTATCTGGCTCCCTCGAGCCATCGCGGAAGTCCGGATGTCTTGAACATAGGTTCCGATTTCATTGCCTTCTGAACCTCTTCCTTTCTGAATGGATTGTCGGTGGCAACAGGACGGTCAGAGGAATCGGCGTAGTCTGCGATTATCGTGTCGACAGAGATCGAATCAGTGTCATATGACTGGATCACATTGTTCCAGAGCACATCGCTGCGTTTGGGAGATCTGGCGATGTTGCCCATTCCTCCGCCTATCTTCACGGCATCGGCAGTGACCACAGTCTCGCCTCCGTTCTCGCTGCGGCTGCTCAAAACTACCGTGGGATTTTCCGGGTCGTAACCTTCGGCAAGCGGATATGTGCCGAGATAGATCCAGGTTCCTCCTCCAATCTTCTGATTTACCAGAATATCTTCCGATCCTCCGTCATAGTTGATAGTATAGCGGGCATCTTCCGAAGAATCAGGAAGGGATTTGTAGCTGACATATATCGCATATTCCCTCGATTCGGGAATATCCGCGACCCATGAAGCTGTGGAAGGACTTCCGTGCTTTGTTGTCTTCACAATACGGAATGTGCCGTTCTCAAAAGGATTCTCCGTGTCCCTGAAATCCGGGAGGTCATAGATAAAACCTTCTCCTTCTCCGGTCTGCCATTTCTGATGGCCGTTTACTTCAAAATAAGAGTTCTGGGAATAGAGTGCCGATCCTTCTTCCGGCTGATCATTATCAACTATCACCTCTATAGGATTTATGTCCCTCTCTCTTGGAAGCATGACATAGGCGCCGGCATTCTCAAGCATCGGGACAGCATACGGAAGAATAAACCCTAAGGTATATGTATCTTCCACTGACTGGAAAAGAAAAGGCCGCTGCCAATACCAGTTGTCGTTGGCAGGCTTATAGTAACGGCCATGGCTGTGCCACATAGCTACATTGTCGCCCTGCATGCCTTTTGTTATCGGAGAAAGAGGTTCTGCGCTCCTGACAAACGGAATGTTGTTGCGGTATTCTTTCGGAAGTTTGTCGATTGAATTTATATAATAGGAAAGAGGTTTCCCACTGACTCTGAGTTCTATCAGGAAGTCGGCAAGCGAATCAGGCATGGCTTCTTTTGCCTGCCCTTCGAGCTGATCGATGTATTCTTTATTTATTGGAAGATAGGTGAAATTCTCATTAAGGCTAAACACAGCCTTATGGTTTATAGTGTCTGTCTTTACGCTGTTCACTCTCAGCCCCCCCGGATTGTGGCTTTTCGGTATGAGCTTGATAAGCCTTTCGTTGATGGAAAGAGTCAGCGAATCATTGCTTGGAGTCTCGGCCGGAGGCATTACAGCAGTTGCACGGGGTGCCGCGACAGTGGAACGTTTCTTACGGTTTCTGCCGCTCTTTTTTGAAGTCTTCTTCCTCGTAGTCGTCTTGATGCCGGACTTTGCTGTCGCAGACTTCTTTCTCGTACTTTTCTTCTTTGTTTTTTTTCTCGCAGCCGAAGCCTGAGAGGTTTCGAATATCTCAGTATTCAATATATCGGGTAGACCAATCCAATCACATATTCCTAATGAAATAACACCGGCGGCCAGTAATGTAAGGTATCTCTTGCAATTCATAATTTGCAAAATTACCAAAAAATCCACTTATTGCCAACCTCAAAACATTTAAATTATGTAAAAAAATATTCTTTCTTACAATTTCATCCCTAATCTCACATTAAATTCAGTTCTCATTGAGTTTGCGACGCTCAAAAAAATATCGGGTGAAGAAAATGAAGAGCAGAGCACCACCTGCCTGCATAAAAGCAGTCGTATGGAAAGCTTCGGCAAACCCCACATTCTCCGCAATAACTCCTCCAAGCAATATTCCAAGTCCCATTCCGAGATCCCATGAGATAAGGATAGATGAATTTGCTGTTCCTCGTTGGTCGTGACGCGCCACTTTGATGAACATATTCAGAAACGCAGGATACATCTGTCCGTTACCGAGTCCTATAAGCAACGCTGAAAGATAGAAGCTCCATGGCGTTACCACAAAGGCAAACATACTGTATCCCGCGAGAGACAGAAGTACTCCGATCAGAGCATTGTGGGTGAGCAGTCCCTTTCGCAGGCTTTTTGCTCCGAATAGCCGTGAAATAAAGAGTCCTGCGGAAAGGATCATAAAGAATACGCCGGTGCCGTCAGTTATGTTAAGCTCCTGCTTGCCGTAGAGTGCCACATAATTGCTCATCAGACCCCAGCATGCGCCGAAGAAACATATGTTGACAGCGAGCAACCATGCACGACCCAGGAAGAAATGATCGAGACTTAGCTTCGGTTTCCCCTCTGCTTTGGCCCGTCCGGGAATTTTTACGGAAGTACTGCATAGGAATCCCAGAAATGCCAGACCTAAGGAGAGCCAGAACAGAAGGGTAAAGTTATCGGTCAGATGATATATGTATATTCCCACGCTTGGTGCTATGGCCATGGCAAGGTTGTTGCTAAGTCCGTAATATCCTATACCCTCGTTTCGTCGGCTGGATGGAAGGACATCAATGGCGGCAGTGCTGTTTGCGACTGTAGTGGCTCCGAAAGGAATGCCATGCATGGTACGCACAATGAAAAACATAAGAAGCGTACTTGCTCCGAGATAACCGCTGAAACATAGGAAAAAAAAGAAGAAACAGAGCATCAGAACCTTTTTACGGTCGAATGTGTCGACAACAAAACCGCTGAAGGGACGGATAAGTAGAGTCGCGACAATATATCCCGACAAGACAACTCCTATCAGGTCTTTATCAGCTTTAAACTCTGAATCGAGATATAGCGGCAAAAGAGGGGTCAGAAGATAGAATGCGAAGAACAGCAGGAAATTACATAGCATTACCTTAAGATACTCGCTGTTCCACAGCTTTTCTTTTCTCACAACTTTATTTTCCATAATATTTTCCTCCTGCATATCATTCGCTGCGCATTGTTTCCGCAGGAGAGATCTTCGAAATTATTCGGCTTGGGAAGATCAGTGTCAGGTATATTATTATGATAACTCCAAAGTTAAGAAGAGAGAAAGCAGCCCAGTCCATTTCCACAGGAACGAAGTCTATGTAGTAACTCGTAGCATCAAGCTTGAAAATATGCAGATTGTCCTGTATTAAAAGAAGAATGATTATGAATGCGTTGCCGATTATCATTCCGACTATTGCCACCCTGAGAGCAAGATAAATAAACACTTGACGCACTTTATTGCCTGGTGCACCGAGTGCCTTTATAAGTCCTATAAAGCGCTTTTTGTCAAGTATAATGGTGAGCATACCGCTGACAAGCGTCACACATCCGACTATCATCATGAGTGTGAGAACGACGATCACGTTTGTATCAAGCATTGAAAGCCAGTGGAAATAGCTCGCACCCTGCACATGTGCGTTCTCAAGTGTATAATTCTTATATATTAACCCTTCTGCGGTAGCGGAATTAAGACTATTCTGGAGTTCCGCAGTCTCTTGATCAAGATTGTTGAAATCCTTTATTGTAATAAGAATGCTTGATCCTTGATTGGAATTCAGTCCACTGAATGTCTCCGCCAGTCCTCGGCTGCCATATACCATAAGATCATCATATGCATCAAAATGAGAATCAAATATTCCGGCTATTCTGAGACGTCTTACCTTTACATCTTCATTGATAAAAAAACAGTCTACTTTGTCATCCTGATTAAGCCCCATCTGAGCGGCAGCCATTCTTGAAATAACCACATCAAGCCGGGTTGAGTCATTTGAATAATCAGGGATTCGTCCTGAAATAAGATTGCTTCTCAAAAATTCTTTGGTAGCTTTATCCTCAAGTGTCTTAAGAAAAATCCCTTTGAAGTCATTGGGGGTCTTAAGGATAGTCGGGAGAGATATCTGCAGTGAATAGTCTTTTATGGCTTCCTGGGAGTCAAGGAGTTTTTTGAGAGTAGGAGTGAGCGTAATGACATGGTCTCCCTCATTGGGACTGACAGTCATGACTATATGTGATGTGAAGCCAAGCACTTTATCGGTGATCTCTCTTTTAAATCCCAATACGATCGCGATTGATGCGATCATGACCGCGACAGAAAGAGCAATGGCTGCGGTCGCTACCTTTACTCCGGGACTTGCTTTCCTGCCCTGGCTGCCTAAAGCCAGACGACGACCGAGATATAATGCGTAGTTCATGCGAATATCGAGTTTAAATCAAATTATCTGCAAAATTAATCATTATTCCGCAAATCATCCTCTTCTGAAAAGATTTTTTCTTCTAAACAGTGACTCTTTTCTCTTCATAGCCTGATGAAAAATTTTTACGAAAAATTTGCGGGATTTAATTCAATTTGTTAATTTTGAAAAATGAAGTGAAAGCATCGGTCGCCATGCATTCGCATTTTGCAAGATATACTCGCTTATTTATAGACAATATAACTTAATATAAGAAAACAATGGAAGAAAATCTCGTGAAAACATGCCTTCACGACCGCCATGTGAAACTTGGGGCATTAATGTCGCCCTTCGGCGGTTTTGACATGCCTATTCAGTATAAGGACATCACAACCGAGCATAACGCGGTGAGGAATGAAGTGGGTGTTTTCGACGTAAGCCATATGGGTGAGGTCCGCATCTCCGGCCCCGATGCCTACAAATATGTACAGCACATTTTTGTAAATGATGTGACGGGGGCTCCCGACGGACAGATTTTCTACGGTATGATGTGCTATGAAAACGGCGGAACCGTCGATGACCTGCTCGTCTATAAGGTTAACGACAACGAGTATTTCCTCGTGATCAATGCCGCAAACATCGATAAGGATGTGAAGTGGATTTTCGACAACGCCGAAGGCTTTGACGTAAACATCTCCGATGAAAGCCCTTATTACGGTGAACTCGCCGTGCAGGGTCCCAAAGCGGAAGAGGTGCTTTCCAAAATTCTCGGCCTTCCACTCGAAGAAATAGCTTTCTATAACTTCAAGACATATCACCTTGACGGAGAAGATGTCATAATTAGTCGCACAGGCTACACCGGTGAGGACGGATTCGAAGTTTACGGCTCACATGACTTCACTGTGCGCCTCTGGGACAAATTGATGGATGCCGGAGTTCAGCCGTGCGGTCTCGGTTGCCGCGATACCCTCCGTTTCGAGGTTGGTCTTCCGCTCTATGGCGACGAACTTGCAGCTGACATAACACCTATCGAGGCAAGTCTCTCGATGTTTGTAAAACTCGACAAAGAGGAATTCATAGGTAAGGAAGCCCTCGCACTGCAGAAGGCTGAAGGAGTAAAACGCCGTATCGTAGGCATAGAACTTGAAGGAAACGCTATTCCCCGTCACGGATATCCGGTAGAGGTCAATGGAGAGGTGGTAGGAGAGATCACTACAGGCTATCGTTCCATTTCTACCGGTAAATCTGTCGCTATGGCAATGATCCAGAAACCTTTCGACAAACTCGGCACCGAGGTCGAAGTGCGTATCCGTAAGAAGACCTTCCCCGGAAAGGTTGTCAAGAAACGTTTCTACGACAAGAACTACAAGAAATAAAGTTACTTTCACACCTTAAAGACTTTAAAGCCCTTAAATATCCCTACAAGAAAAAACTTAAAATCAAATAAAAATATGACAATCAAAGACAACCTCCGCTATGCGGAATCCCATGAATGGGTCAGCCTTGACGGCGACATTGCGACAATCGGAATCACTGACTACGCTCAGCATGCCCTCGGCGACATCGTATATGTTGACATGCCTGAAGTAGGCGACGAGGTCACCGCAGGTGAGGAATTCGGTGCTGTTGAATCTGTAAAGGCGGCTTCCGACCTCTATTCGCCTGTAAGCGGAGAAGTGGTGGAGATCAACGAGGCCCTTGAAGACGAACCGGGTCTCATCAACCAGGACGCGTTTGAAAACTGGATCATGAAAGTGAAGGTTTCCGATTCTTCAGAAGTTGAATCTCTTCTCGATGCCGAGGCTTACGCTAAAATCTGCGAAGATTGATTTGATGAATTCACAATTCATAGTGCATGATGCATAATTCCAAAGCTACTGATAGCACGCGGCTTTAATTATGCATTATGAATTATGAATTATGCATTAAGAAAAGAATGAACAGATATATTCCGCACACCGAGGAAGACATCAAGGTGATGCTTGACAGAATCGGAGTGAACTCTACCGACGAGCTTTTCTCCGATATTCCGGAAGATGTGGTCTTTAAGGGAGAATACGATATCCCGTCCGCCATGTCGGAAGTGGAACTGCGTAAGCATTTCAGCGAACTCGGGAAAAAGAACAGCACTCTGACGGTTTTTGCCGGAGGTGGGTCATACGACCATTATTCCCCTTCTGTGATCAGTCATTTGCTTGCACGCAGTGAGTTCTATACCGCCTATACTCCCTATCAGCCCGAGATCTCGCAGGGTACCCTCCAGTACATTTTCGAGTATCAGAGCATGATCTGTGAGCTTACCGGTCTTGAGGCAAGCAATGCGTCTATGTACGATGGTGCTACAGCGACAGCGGAGGCTGCCATGATGATGGTCGCTTCTGCAAAGAAGAAAAATAAAGTTCTGATTTCTGCCACTGTTTCTCCGAAAGTGACAGAAGTTGTGAAGACCTATACCAAGTTCCACGGGATTGAGCTCTCTGTAATACCTGAGAAAGACGGAGTGACAGATCTCGAGATACTTTATAAGGATCTCGAAGCCGGTGATGTTGCCGGAATCATAGTGCCTTGTCCGAACAAATATGGTATTATTGAGGATTTCACAGGTGTTGCCGAAAAAGTACATGCAGTGAAGGCACTTCTCACCATGACGTGCGATCCATCTGCTCTCGCTGTTCTCCGCACACCTGCGGAGTGGGGGGCAGACATTGCCTGCGGCGATGGTCAGACACTCGGAATGCCGATGCAGTTCGGTGGTCCGTATCTCGGATTTATGGCATGTTCCAAAGGTCAGCTTCGCAAGATGCCGGGTCGCGTGGTAGGCGCCACAAAGGATGCCGACGGCAAGCGGGCTTTCGTTCTTACCCTGCAGGCTCGTGAACAGCATATACGTCGCGAGAAGGCTACATCCAACATATGCTCCAACCAGAGCCTTATGGCCCTTTATGCGACTGTATATGTCGCACTCATGGGTCAGAAAGGACTTGAGGAAGTCAACAGGCTGAGTTGTGACGGCGCTCATTATCTTTATGAGAAGCTTCTCGCTACAGGTAAGTTCCGGAAAGCGTTTGACAAACCGTTCTTAAAAGAATTCACGCTACGTACTGATCTTGACATAAAGAAGGTCAACGAATATCTCGCTTCAAAGGGTTTTATGGGAGGTATCGACTTAGGCAATGGTCTTGTTGAGTTCGCTGTTACAGAAAAAAGGACCAAGGAAGAAATCGATGAATTTGTAACTTTAATGCTGGAGGCTTAAGAAGATGAAATACTACGACAAACTGATATTTGAACTCTCACGTCCAGGTCGCGTAGGTTACGAATTACCCAAAAACGGTTTCAATACAGACGGAGAAAAAGAAATTCCTTCAGATCTACTCCGTAAGACTCCCCTTGAACTTCCGGAGGTTTCGGAACTTGATGTAGTGCGTCATTACACTAATCTATCCAATAAGAACTTTGGTGTCGACACGGGTTTTTATCCGCTCGGAAGCTGCACCATGAAGTATAATCCGAAAATCAACGAGGAAGTGGCGGGAATGCCGCAGTTCGCTTCTCTTCATCCGCTGCAGGACGCATCCACAGCACAGGGTGCTCTCGAGCTGTATTGGAACCTTCAGAACGCTTTGGCCAATCTCGCCGGATTCGCTGAGTTCACACTCAATCCTTATGCCGGTGCTCACGGAGAGCTCACCGGATTGATGGTGATGCGCAGCTATCACATGGCACGCGGTGATCATAAGCGTACCAAGATCATTGTTCCGGACTCGGCTCACGGCACAAATCCTGCATCCGCAATGGTGGCAGGCCTTGAAGTCGTGGAAGTCAAGAGCCGTCCCAACGGATCGATCGACATTGAAGACCTGAAACCTCTTCTCAATGACGAGATAGCCGGCATAATGATGACCAATCCCAACACTCTCGGCATGTTCGAGACCGAGATTGTTGAGATTGCAAAACTCGTTCATGATGCAGGAGGCCTTCTGTATTATGACGGTGCGAACTTCAATCCGCTTCTCGGTAAGGTTCGTCCGGGCGACATGGGCTTTGACATCATGCACATCAACCTTCATAAGACCTTCTCCACCCCTCATGGCGGCGGAGGTCCCGGAAGTGGCCCTGTCGGCGTAGCCGAGCATCTTGTCAGGTTCCTCCCGAATCCACACGTCAAGAAAGGAAAGGACGGAAAATTCTATGTAGAGAACGGCGACGAGGCTCTTGGAAGCGTGTCTACGTTCTTCGGAAATTTCGGTGTGATGATGAAGGCTTATGCCTATATATTAAGTCTTGGCAAGGAGGGAATCAAGGAAGTAGGCCCTATGGCGACCCTCAATGCCAACTACATAAAGGAAAGCCTAAAAGACGACTATCTCCTTCCTATCGAGGGAGCATGCAAGCATGAGTTTGTATTCGACGGTCTCAAGGATAAATCCACAGGCGTGACCACGCTTAATGTGGCAAAGCGTCTTCTCGATTATGGCTTCCATGCACCGACAATCTACTTCCCGCTTCTTTTCCATGAGTCAATGATGATCGAGCCTACTGAGACTGAAAGTCTTGAGACGCTTGATGAATTTATTGATGTCATGCACAAGGTAGCGAAGGAAGCCCGTGAGACTCCTGACGAGGTCAGGAATGCGCCGCTGACCACCATCGTTCGCAAGCTCGACGAGACGACTGCCGCTAAGAATCCTGTTCTGAATTATAAGGCTCTTAAAGAATCTGATAAATAAGAATTTGTAATCCATATCGTTGACAACGGCGGAAACGTCGACAACGATGATAACTTAATACAACATGAAGATCATCATTATCGGCGCCGGGCCCGGCGGATACGAGACAGCTCTTGAAGCAGCTAAGAGAGGACATGAGGTAACCCTTTTCAACGGTGACCGTCTCGGCGGCACATGTCTTAACGAAGGGTGTATTCCCACTAAATGTCTTTGTCGAAATGCAGAGATGATCGCATCCTTCAAGGAGGCTGACAAATTCGGTATGGATGACTTTTCCTTCACGCTCGACTACAATAAGGTGGTCGAGCGTAAGAAGGAGGTCGTGGATACTCTGCGTTCAGGTATAGATGCAATGCTCAAGTCGGCGAAAGTTAATGTCATCAACGCCGTGGCGTCATTCAAGGACGCCCACACTGTAACAGCCGATGGCATCGACTATAAGGCGGACTACTTCATAATAGCTACCGGCTCTGTGTCTCGTTCGCTTCCCATCGAGGGTCATGACCTTGAATGTGTGATGGATTCCACTAAGATTCTTGACATAGATTATATACCTGAATCCCTCACTATCATTGGCGGAGGGGTGATAGGTATGGAATTTGCCAACATATTCGCCTCATTTGGCTCGAAGGTCACGGTGATCGAATATATGAAGCAGATTCTTCCGCCGTTTGATTCAGACATAGCAAAACGACTCAAGCAGACCCTGAACAAGAAAGGAATCAAGATCATTACCGGAGCGGCTGCGAAGAAAATAGAACAGAACGAAGACTATGAGATTGTTGTCACATATGATCTCAAGGGAAAGGAGGAAAGCGTAATCAGTTCTGACCTTCTGATGGCTGTCGGCCGTGCTCCTCGTGTAGATGGCCTCAATCTTGAGGCCGCTGGAGTTGAATACTCTGCAAAAGGGATTGTCGTCGACGACTGGATGCGTACCAATATGCCACACATTTACGCTATCGGAGATGTAAACGCACGTATGATGCTGGCTCATGTGGCCACCTTCCAGGGCATTCATGCTCTGAATGCAATCGACGGAAAAGAAGACAGGATAAACTTTGAGATAATTCCAAGTGCGGTATTCGTGGTGCCGGAATGTGGTATGGTCGGTCTTACTGAAGAGGCATGCAAGGTTAAAGGGATTGAGATACGCAAGGGTCAGAGTTTTTTCCGTGCGAATGGCAAGGCTCTTGCTATGGGCGAACCGGACGGTCTGTGCAAACTTATCTTCCGAAAAGAGGATGGAAAGCTGATTGGAGCCCATATCATGGGGGTCGGGGCTGCAGATCTTGCCCAGCAGTGTGCTGATTTGATGAACGCAGATATGACTGTTGAAGGCATTGAGAACATTATCTTCGGTCATCCCACTGTCTCTGAGGTAATACTCAACGCTTGTCACAACGCCTGAAAATATCTTCATATCGAGTTCCGAGGATCCGATTATGAATTATGCATTATGACTTGCGTAAGCTTGGCCGTAGGCAATTATGCATTAATGAAGTTATGAATTCAAAATTGAAAAAGATAGCTGCCATCACGATGGTCCGCGACGATGATTTCTTTCTCCGCAAGTGGGTAGACTACTACGGAAGGGAACTCGGCCGCGAAAACCTTTATATCCTTTTTGACGGAGAAGACCAGAAGGTTCCTGATTTCTGTGAAGGCACCCATACATATATCCACAGTCGACTGTCAAACAAGATTGTGGAGGGGGAACGTATGCGTCTCGGGTTGCTTAGTGACAAGGCAGCCCAGCTTATGGAAAACGATGGCTACGATCTTGTGATAGGAGTTGATTGCGATGAATTCATAGCAGTGGATCCAAAGCTTGGAAAAAGTCTGAGAGAATACCTGTCCGAACAGGAAATCAATTACACTATTTCTCCTTTAGGTGTCGATATAGGGCAGCATCTGGAGAAAGAGTCTGAAATTGATGCGAATAAAGGATTTCTTGAACAAAGACGGTTCGGATATCTTGACACGCGATACACAAAGGGTTCTATTATTGCAAAACCTGTCAGGTGGGGAAGGGGATTTCACAGGGTGAAAGGACATAATTTCCACATATGTCCCGATCTTTACCTTTTCCATTTCGGTTGCATAGATATGAAGCGTATGCGTGAGCGCTTTATGAATCCGGACAGAATTGGAGGCACGTCAACACGTCATTTCAAGAAACGTACTCGCACTATTCATCTTGTGACCAACAACGAGGCACAGGACTTCGACAAAGGTACTAAAATAGCAAGAAAAATGCAGACATGGATCCGGCCGTTCTATTCATGGAATAAGCCGGCTATGCTCGGACGTGTCATCGTCGTGGAGATACCTGAGCGCTTCCGAAAGATACTTTGAAACAGCGACAATCGAATCTGATGGATATAGAGATATCAGGTCATAGAAGTTTTAAAAGAAATGAACGATCAGAAAGAATTAACACTAAAGGAAAAACATTCTATCATCCTTGACATAATGAAGGATATAGATCGGTTCTGCCGTGCCAACAACATTCCATACACCCTGTCAAGCGGTACGCTTTTGGGAGCTGTCAGGCATGGAGGCTTTATCCCTTGGGATGATGACGCGGATATGTTCATGCTTCGGGATGACTTTGATCGCTTTATAAATTCCTATAAGAGTGATAGATATAGACTTGTATATAATTTTGAGGGTGAGGACAAACTATGTCCTTCCGGAATTGCCAAGGTCGCTGACGTAACTACATGGTCGAAAGACTCTACCGGAAAACTTGATTTCGGAGTCTGGGTGGATGTATTTCCGCTTGAGTCTGTTCCGGAAGATCCGGAGGAATGCAGGAAATTCATGCATAAGATCATGAGTGTCAACAATCGTATATATCATCGGCGCCGACATGACTTAATCTCAATTATCAAGTCTTACCGTCATTCATTCTCCTGGTGGATGAAGAAACTTAATGATATCGTTCATAACAATCCATATACGGACAGTCCGTTGGTAGCCCATGCTGTGGGCTCAAATAATTACCGCACTGTGATTCCAAAGAAATGGTTTGATAATTTAGGGAGCATTCGTTTCGTAGATCATGATTTTATGGCTTTCAGTGACACAGACAGTTACCTTAAGATAGTTTACGGACCTGACTATATGACCCCTAAACAATGGTCTCACGATTCAAAAATTTATAGGAAATGAGTAGTTCGTTCGATAGGTTCTTAGGTAGGATAGGACAGCAGAGCCATCTCATTTTGATCGGTCATATACTGAATGCTCCCTGGAAATCCCGGGAAGAAAGAAGAAAACAACGCTACGCCGCCACAAGCGGGGCTGCTATGCGTTATTTGCAAAGATATGCGAAAGCTGTAAGGGGATTCGCTCCGGAAGATATGGATATGACACCGGAGCCGGAGAAGGCTTACACGATATGGTTTCAAGGCGAGCACCAGGCTCCTGATCTGGTAAAAGCATGTTTCAGAAGTATGCGCAGGCATCTTAAGCAGGAACTTGTCGTCTTGGATCAGAAATCTCTTTTTGAGATGATCTCTTTGCCTGACTATATCATGGAAAAATGGAAAGCCGGAAAAATTCCGCATACCCAGTTCAGTGATATCTGCAGGGTTGAATTGCTTTACCGCCACGGGGGAGTATGGCTGGATGCAACTGATTATGTGACGGCTCCCATTCCGCAATATATAATGGACGAAGATTTCTTTCTCTTTATGGCGGGAGAGAAGATCAGAGGTTCATATGCCATGATTCAAAGCTGCTTCATAAGAGGGAAAAAAGGCAATCCGCTTTTAGACATCTGGCGTCAGGCCATATATGCGTACTGGAAGGAGGAAAACAGCAAGATCAACTATTTTGTTCACCATCTTCTCCTGAAGCTTGCCGTCGAAAATAATGTGATCGCAGCATCCAATTTCAGTAAAATGCCGAAAATTGACCAGGATCCGACACATGCTCTGTGGGGAGAACACTGTATGGATAAATTCAGTAAGGAAGAATTTGACAGACTGACGGCAGAGGCTTTTTTCCAAAAGACAAATTATAAGGATAAACGTCTTGGCGGTGATATTCACGATACAATCGCTGAGTATATCCTTAACTCCTGAATTATATGGGAAAACATGCTTATCTCATCCTTGCGCATAAGAATTTCGGTCAGTTACGTAAACTGGTCGAGCTTCTTGATCATCCGCGCAATGATATATATGTGCATGTAGATGCGAAAGCCACAGACTTCAATATAGATGACTGGAAAGATACGGTTAAATATTCCCGGCTTAATATTCTCCCTGAGCGTATATCAGTAAACTGGGGAGGTGTGAGCATTATGAGGGCTGAATTAGCGCTTCTGAAGAATTCGGTCGCCAATGGTCCGTATGATTACTATCATCTTCTGTCAGGAATGGATCTTCCCTTGAAATCACAGGATGAGATTCACTCTTTTTTCGATAAGAATCAGGGAAAGGAATTCATAAGTCTGTGGGAATTCAAGAAGAGCACATTGTCTCGCTTTAGATATTATACGATATTTCCGGAGGGAGAATCAAAATTCCTTACACGTATCGTCAATCATATTTTCAAGGGACTGCAGATGGCCTGCGGATACAGAATCAATCGCGATATAAATTTCCATTTCGGTTCGCAATGGTTCAGTATTACCGATGCGTTGGCTCGTCACGTCATTGAGAAGGAACCTTGGCTTGAGAAGGTATTCGGACACACAAGCACATGCGACGAGATCTTCATTCCGACCATAGTGTGTAACTCAGACTTCAAGGACAGGCTCTTTGTTCCGCGAACTGTAAAAAGCAACCGGGAAGCTACTCTTGGAAATATGAGGTTTATCGACTGGACCCGTGGGGAAAGCGTTCGGCATCCATGGACATTCAGAGCCTATGATGAAACGCTTCTTGATTCCGTGGAACATCTCTGGGCACGTAAATTTGATGAAACGGTAGACGGTGAGATAATTGACCGAATACACAACCGCCTTATAAACACCGATGTGGAGACCACATGAAAGGAAAGATAACACATAAGAATCTATGAAAAAAAAAGAATCATTAAAATATCATTTCCTGAAAGGTACTCTTACTCTTTTATCAAAACTGCCCCTTTGTCTGTTATATCCTATAAGTTCATTTGCCGCGTGGGTATTGCGTGATGTCGTAGGTTACCGCAGAAAGGTAGTGGAAGACAATTTAAGGCGGGCATTTCCCAAAGCTTCGCCTGAATCGGTAAAGATATGGACCCAACAGTTCTATCGACATCTCTGTGATACCTTTATCGAATCTATCAAGCTTTTAGGTATCTCCGACAAGGAAGTAGACCGACGTATAAAGGTATTTAATCCGGAGATTGTAGATCAGGCTATTGCGGAAGGTCACTCCGTAGTGCTATTTCTCGGACATTACGGCAACTGGGAATGGGTTCCGGCTATCGTCAGGCATTTCAGGAATGATGCAGAGATGGTACAGATCTATCATCCTTTGCGCAATAAGGTTTTCGATCGTCTGATGCTGAAGATCCGTTCCCGATTCGGGTCGGAATCAATTCCTATGGCTAACACTTACAGGCGCCTTGTCGAGCTGCAAAGAGGCGGTAACGGATTCGTCGCCGGTTTTATCAGTGATCAGAGGCCGGCGGGACATCACACCGATAACTGGACTGAGTTTATGGGAATTGAGACAGATTATATCTCCGGAGGAGAGATAATCGGAAACCGATTGCACTGTAAATATGTGTATCTTGATGTGGAGCCGACTGATCGAGGTCATTACAACCTTACCTTTAAGGAGATAAAGCCCATTGACGATGGTAAGGATTTTCCTTACACCCGCTCTTATCTAAAGCTTCTTGAAGATACGATAAGGAGAAATCCGCCATATTGGCTATGGAGTCATAAAAGATTTAGCCATAGGCATGATAAGTGATCGGCACTGAGATTAGAACAATCAGAATATTTTTAATTACATCTGGATATCCAAGTAATGAAGAACATAGCTGTCATATTTGCCGGAGGAACCGGCCGGCGTATGAAATCCGTGTCTAAACCAAAGCAGTTTCTTGAGTTGAATGGAAAGCCAATCATCATACATACTCTTGAACTCTTCGAGAATCATCCGGAAATTGACGGAATAGTAGTGGCATGTCTTGAAGACTGGATTCCATCACTCAGGAAGTTTATAGAGAGGTTTGACATATCAAAAGTAGGATCCGTCGTGCCGGGTGGAGAAACGGGACAGGAAAGTATCTACAACGGGCTCAAAGCAGCTGAAAAAACATATGGAGAGGACTGTAATGTCCTGATTCATGATGGTGTAAGGCCACTCATTACCTTCGAGACCATTTCTGACAATATAGAGGCTTTGAGAAAATATGGAAATGCCCTAACTTGTGTTCCTGCCACCGAGACATGCATGCTGACTCATCCTGATGGATCGGTAAGTATTCCTTCACGCAAGGATTCACTTATCGTGAGGGCCCCTCAGTCATTTCGTCTTAAAGATATTCTTAGTGCTCATGAAATGGCAAGAAACGATAACCGCACCGATTTTATCGACAGTTGTTCCCTTATGAACCACTACGGACATAAACTTCACCCTATAATGGGTCCGGTGGAGAATATTAAGATCACGACTCCGGCGGATTTCTATATATTTCGCGCCATGATGGATATGCACGAAAACAAGCAGATTTTCGGATTTTGATATTTTGAGATCATGAAAAACAGCATTTTACGCGAGGATATAGATAATTTCTCACTTCCTGACGATGTCGTGGACGTTTTACGTGGATCAGTAGTGTTGGTCACCGGTGCCACCGGCCTGATCGGATCTTCCTTTGTAAGGTGTGTTAATGCCCTGGGGATAGGTGTAAGTTTCATACTTCCGGTCAGAAATCTCTCAAAGGCAGCGGAGATGTTTGATGAGATAGTCGGTGACGGCATAACATTTATCGAACAGGATTCCGAATATCTTTACCGGTTTGATATTGAATGCGACTATATAGTGCATTGCGCGTCTCCTACAAACGGAGAATATATGTCGGCACATCCGGTCGAAACTTTCAGAACTACGGTTGAATATACCAGGTTCTTGTTTGAATACTGCAGGAAATATCCGATCAAGGGTATGGTGTATCTTTCATCTATTGAATATTACGGACAGTTATTCCACGATGATCCCGTTACTGAAGACATGATGGGGTTCATTGACCATAGCTCTCCAAGAAATTCCTATGCGCTTGGTAAGCAGGCGGCCGAATATCTCGTTTTCGCCTATGCTGCGGAATATGGGATTCCGGCAAAAACAGCTCGCCTTACACAGACGTTTGGAGCGGGTATCTCTCCCTATGACAATAGGGTTTTCGCTCAGTTTGCCAGAAGTGTCGTCGCAGGAAAAAAGATTGTATTGCATACCCCGGGAAGGTCCGCGAAGCCTTACTGTTATCTGACTGACTGTGTTGCGGCCATAGCTATTATATTGACAAAGGGAGAAAGGGGAGAGGCTTATAATGTGGCAACCCCCGAAACCTATGTTTCGATTAGGGAACTTGCAGAACTATTTGGATCATATTCCATAATTGAAGAGCCTATTGATTATGATTTCAGTACGGAGCATGGCTACGCTCCTGAGACCAGAATAAATATGGACAGTACAAAATTAATGAGACTTGGCTGGAGGCCACGACATGGACTTAATGAGATGGTAGGAAGGCTTATTAAATATGTCGGGGGAGTAGAAGAAATATGATAGGAAAAATATGATGGAAAAAAGAAGAGGACACGCTTTCACGTATCCTCTTTCTTATTATATTGGCTTGTGATCAGAAGTAATAGACGATGGTAGTGACTGAAGCCGGATCGATGAAGACCTTGTCGTTAAGGTTAAAGCGTTCCTGCTTCAGTTTCTTTTCGGCAGTCGTGGTATAGGTAAATACAGCCTTAGTACCGTCGGGACGAGGCATATCTACTGTCACGCCATTGGTCTTGTCATAGTTTGTAAGCACAATCACAAGCTGCGAACCGTCTGCCGAAGTATATGCCGAACCAAAGAAATCCTTGCTCTCGTTTAAGGATAGTCCGACACGCTTGAAACCGGGACGGACAAAGAGGCTGTAGTTACCCAGTACCCAAAGGTTAGGATTAGCTGCCACAGAACCGCCTTCCTTGAAGTTGTCGCTGTATTCACCACCTTTCGGAGTTGTCTTTATAAGTTCGAAACGGTTCTTCTGTCCGTAACGTTCCACCGACATAGCTGTCCAGTAGCTCCATGATGCGCAACCGGCAACCGTAATGTCGTTGTGTATCACACGGCTCATGTATTGAGCGATATCGAATTCCGTAGCATTTTCGTAGTTACCTTCAAGTTCTGCCGGAGCATCCCCGAGCATCGACCATTCGGTCTGATATACTTTCAGGTTACGGGCCTTTGCTGCGGTCGCAACCTGCTGGCGTACCTGACGCATTCCGGCCCATGTCCCCTCGGTCCAGTAGCTATGGCCGCAGATGATATTGTCAAGACGCTTGATGTCTCCTACATATGCGTTTGAGGAAGGATTGTAAAAAGCGTTGATGGTATTCGACCGTTCGTTGCCCCCACCGGTGACGTCGTTCCATGAAGCGGCCTCTGCAATCATTATATACGTGTCGAGATCACGGTCGGTGAGGGCCTTGTCGAGTTGCTTGACAAGCTTTGCTATTTCTGTATTCTGCCATCCGGAACCTTCCTGATTGGCCATTCCGTTTTCGGCCACACCCCAGTCAAACTGAGGCTCGTTGACGGGCGAAATATGGGATATGTTATATCCAGCTTCAGTGAAATGCTTCGCCACTTCTGCCATATAGGCTGCATACTGCGCGTAGCCTTCCTCCTTCAGGTTGCCGTGTGCGCCATTGTCGGAATATCCCATTCCGTTGAGTGTGTACTGAACGAGAGGGGAATTGCTGAAGAGTACGAATTTCTCGCATCCCATATTCTTAGCCTGCTCCATGAAATAGCGTTGGCCTGCACAGCTGTTCCAGTTATAACTTCCCGTATAGAGATAGCTCTGGGCGCGGTTGTTGAGAGCCATATTGCTGTCGTCTCCCTGTTCCTCAGTGCCTGCGCCGAGATTTACGCGCCACATAGATAGGCCGATACCCTGCGGCTGACCGTCGGAAGAAATATTCTGTGAGAAGAGCAACTGAGCTATCTCGTTGCGGTTGTCGGTCCAGTACTGACCGATCTGGTTTGGCAGCCAGCAGTCTGATGCTGCGAAACCTTCCATCTCCTGATAGACGGTCGAAGTGTTGACGGTCACTTTTTGAGAATTGAGTGGGAAGTTTGGCTTAGGAGATGTCACATCATCGTTTTCACTGAAGCTGGGACGCTCCGGTCCCTCGCTTCCTATGGGATGTTTGGTCGATACGCCATGAGGCTCGTCGCTGCAGGCGGCAAGCATGAAAGCCGCCGCCCCGCAGAGAGCAATCTTAATTAATTTATAATTCATAATTCTAAATTCATAATTAAAATTTACTTTTCCTAATCAATTTCATAATGCATAATCCAACTTTGCAATGTGATTATGAATTATGCATTGATATCAGTTCCAGCCGGGATTCTGCTTGATGGCACCGTTTGAGTGTTCCACCTCATAGTTGGGGATGGGGAAGAGCATGTCGCGGTCTTCGCGGAATCGATAGCCCTTGTCGCTCGGCTCTCCCTGGTTCCACTTCTCATACATGTCCGCGTCATCGCCGGTATTATATTTCACAAAGCTTCCGTCCGGACCCATTATGTTACAGATCATCTTCTTTCCGTTGGCGCAATCCCAGCGGCGGATGTCGTAGAGACGGCACTGTTCGTGAGCAAGCTCAAGACGGCGTTCAGCTCGTATGGCATCGCGGAGGGCTATGCCTGTAGAAGTCACGTCGGGAAGATTCACACGGGTGCGCACCTGATTGAGTGCCCACTGGCCCTGGCTGTCGTCGCCTGTCTCTGCGCATGCCTCTGCATACATCAGAAGCACGTCGGCATAGCGGAGCACGCGGTGGTTCAACGGTATCTTGTCGATGTTATAAATCTCAGGACGATCTTCAATAGGAACGAAGTATTTTCGGATGATACGTGCAGACTTATGCTGTGCCGGATCAATAATATAGCCTTTATAGTAGTCAGATGCTGTCCAGCCGAACTTATTGATATAATCCTTATACTTTGCATCATTTACACCACAAACCTGAGAGTTGTTCTGTACAAACTTGGAGAACTGTTTTTCGCCGGCTATCTCCGTACACATAGTCTTGATGATAGTCCAGCGTAGACGCTCTGTGTCGCCGGCGGCAATGAAAGCGTTTTCAAGGTCGGAGGTGGGCTGTCCCCAGCTCCAGCCGTCTCCGACACCGTTGCGGCAACCTGTTACGACAGTCAGAGAACCGCCGAGGGCATATGTATCGCCGCCATAGGTCTGCTGCACCTCAAAAAGGCTTTCAGCACTGTTGTTATGCTTAACGCTCCACACATCACCGAAGTTGTCGAGAAGACGGTATTCTCCTGAGTCTATAATGGTCTTTAACGTAGCTTTTGCTTCAGCCCACTTTGCCTGATAGAGCTGAGCCTTGCCGAGTATACCGAGAGCCGCACCTTTAGTGATGCGTCCCATATCCGCGGCAGCAAGCTGTGACTTTTCGGGAAGATCAGGTATGGCAAGATTGAGTTCATCCTCAATAAACTTATAGCATTCCTCCTGGGTGGAGCGTTCCTTACCGGCACCGGTGCTGGCGAATTCCGTCATGATCGGCACTCCGCCGAAATTGCGAACGAGATCAAAATAGAAGAAGGCGCGAAGGAATCGTACTTCAGCGAGACGACGCTTTTTTAGATTCTCGTCCATGATGGCGTTGGGGATACGTTCAAGTCCAAGGTTACAGGTGGTTATGCCCTGATAACGCGCGCCCCAGAAATTCTGAATTATACCGTTCATGTTGCCGTTGGGCATATAGTGTGAAAGTTCCTGATAACCGTCTTCCTGAGTGGTGTTGCCATCCCAGAGGTCATCAGTACACATGTCTGCAAGAAGCCATGTATTGTAGACCTGCCACCATCCGCCGCCCTTGGCAATCTGGAAATAGCATCCGCCTACATAGGTCTCCACTTCCTCCGGAGTTAAGAAATAGGTGTCAAGGTTTTCCTTGCCGCGCACTTCCTGATCGAGGAAATCATTGCAGGAAGTAAAGGCCCCGAGGCCGGCTGCCGCGACAAGCGCATATATTGTCTTTTTCATTTTCATAATTATTAATCAAGAAAAATAATTCTCAATTCTCAATTTTCAATTCTCAATTAAAACTTGAAGTCAACGCCGAATAAATATGTCTGAGGAGTCGGATACTTGGCGTTGCCGATACCTTTCTCGATCACGCTTTCGTCATATAACGGACGCTCCGGATCCATACCTGAATATTTCGTGATGGTAAAGAGGTTCTGTGCAGAGAAATAAAGGCGGAGATTATAGTTGCCAAGCCATTTTTTCGGCAGTGTGTAGCCGAGTGTGATGAGTTTGCATCGCAGATAGCTTCCGTCTTCAACATAGAAACTCGACACCCTACCGTAGTTCTGATTGAGGTCGTTGTAGGAAAGGCGCGGGATGTCATTGCTTGTCCCTTCGCCATGCCATGCCTTATCGAGCGTTCCGCGGTATACGTTCTGTCCTCCACCGCCCGAGTAGCGCCTTTTTTCGAGGTTAAACACATCATTACCGTATGTCCCGTAGAAATTGGCTATGAAGTCCCAGCCCTTCCAGTTTAAGCCTACATTGAAGCCAATCATAAGATCAGGATAGGGGTTACCTATATAAGACTTGTCAGAGTCGTTGAGCACGCCGTCATGGTTGAGATCCTTGAAGCGTATGTCACCGGGTTGGGCATCCGGCTGAAGAAGTGTGCCGTGTTCGTCTGTGTGTGAGTAAACGTCCTCCCAGTTCTGGAAAAGACCGTCGGCTGTATATCCGTAGAAACGGGAGATAAGCTGACCGTCTTCATTGCGGATAATGCTCTCGTTAAGACCTTTGCCTGTGAGAACCGGCCCGTCGCCGGAGAACTTGATGGCCTTGTTGCGCACACCGGAGAGCTGCACGCCAACATCATATCCGAAGTCTCCGGCTTTATCTCGCCAGCTTAGAGAGAGTTCCCAACCGCGTGCACGCATCTCACCGATGTTCTGAGTGATAGCACCCATCCATGCCGGATTGCCGGCGATGAGAAGTCCCTGAGCCGCATAGAGCATATCATGACTGTTTTTCTGGTAGAGGTCGAATGTGAGATTCAGACGATTGCGCAGGAAAGTCGCGTCGATACCGAAATCATAGTCTTCCACAGTCTCCCAGCGCAGGTATGGATTACCCATCTGACCTACGATTGTGGAAGGGAAGCGGGTAGAGTTGAATACGTAATTCACACCATTGTCCATAGTCGAAAGGAAGAGACCCGGATCGATATTCTGGTTTCCGACCTTACCCCATCCGAGACGCACCTTAGCCTGATCGAGCCATCCACGGGTATTTTCCATGAAAGACTCTTCAGAAAGACGCCAAGCGAGAGAGACAGAGGGGAATGTAGCCCACTTGTTGCCCTTCGGGAAACGGGAACTGCCGTCGTAACGGATTGATGCGGTCAGATAATAGCGGTTATCGAAGTTGTACATTACACGACCGAGAACAGAAGCAAGTGTCTGATAGCTTGTGCCGCCGTTGGCGAACTGGTCGCCTGTTCCGGCGCCGACTTCATGGAGAAGGCTGCTGTTGCCGGGGATATCCTGTCGCGAGGCGTTGGCCCAGTAGTTTGCGTAGCGTTCAGCAGTGAAACCAGCCATCAAAGTCAGATTATGCTTTTCGGCGAAGGTATCCATATATGTGGCGGTATTGGTCCAGCTCCAGTTAAGCTGATCGGAATAGTTGCGATAGGCTTTATCTTTCGCGCTCTGCTCAAGAGCGTCGATGTGGAATGCATAGTCATATCCGTCGCTGCGCTGATACCATAGATTGGCGCCGAACTGCGTGCGGAGTGTGAGCTGACGGATTGGCTGAATCTGAAGATAGGGATTCATCAGAAGCTGGAACTTTGTGGAGTGATTGTCCATACGTGCCAATGATGCCACCGGGTTCCATTCCTGATTGTTATAGGAGCGCTGATAGTCGTTCATCGGATTAGCCGGGTCCCATTCCGATTCCGGGCGGTAGACCGGAGTAGTCGGGTCCATGCCCATCGCTGCGGAGAAGAGCTCGGGGGCAGATTCCCAGCTTTCAAGGTTTGGCGCGAGATCAAGACCGGCCTTGAGCCAGTTGGTGAAGTTGTACTCGGTATTGAGACGGACATTCATCTTGTCCCAGTAGCCACCTTTGAATTGAGAGTTATTGCGGTAGTAACCTGCCGAAAGGCTATAGACGTATTTGTCGTTGCCGCCACGGACGCTGAGAGAATAATTCTGAACCACAGCCGTCTTGTCTACCACAAGTTTCCACCAGTCGGTGCTGTCCACCTCACCATAATCTACATAGGGGGAGTTCCATGGAGCGACACGTCCGTCGTTTTCATAGCGGGCGTAGAATACCTTCTCATATTCATCAGCCCATGCGATGCTCGGCTTAGGTATATATTGCCAGCCGGCGGAAGCAGAGAAATCAACATGCGTTGCGCCTGATTTACCTTTCTTGGTAGTGATGATGATGACACCGTTGGATGCCCGGGTACCGTAGATGGCGGATGCCGACGCGTCCTTAAGCACCTCCATGCTCTCAATATCGTTGTTGTTTAGGAAGTTGATGTTGTCCGTATTCAAAGGCACGCCGTCTACTACATAAAGTGGAGCTGTGCCGTTGACAGAAGTGACGCCACGGATCATGACAGCCGGGTTAGAGCCCGGACCACCGCCTGATATGACCTGTACGCCCGGGACACGACCCTGTATGGCATCCATGGCAT
Source organism: Muribaculaceae bacterium (assembly GCA_029070945.1). GTDB lineage: Bacteria > Bacteroidota > Bacteroidia > Bacteroidales > Muribaculaceae > Lepagella. The sequence goes on along the minus strand of JAIEBK010000102.1, from coordinate 13,189 downwards.
TGCCGGAAACCATCTCGTTGAGTTCCGAGCCTTTGATGGTGGAGATAGACGATGTAAGGTCGCTTTTCTTAGCTACACCGTAACCTACCACAACAAGTTCGTCAAGTGAGGTTGCTGTTTCGGAAAGCTGTGCGTTGATATTGGTCTGGCCTTTAACCGGGATTGAGATCTCCTGATAGCCGACATAATTGAAAACGAGGGTTGCGTTTGATGGCACATCTGTAAGTGTATAATTGCCGTCGAAGTCAGTGGCGGTGCCTTTGCTTGTACCCTGCACTCTGACGGTGGCTCCGATCAGCGGTTCACCGTCTTCCTTTGAAGTGACCACGCCTGTCACGGTCAGGTTCTGGGCCCATGCCGAGATTACCAACAATGCGACAAGCATTGTCAATAGGTATTTTTTCATGATGATTGTCTAAATTTTTTTAATAATTGAGAATTGAGAATTTTGAATTGAGAATTATTTCCACGATCAAACTATTAGGTATCTTACGATATACTTACAAACCGTAGAGTTGAATCCCGGATCCTAAATTCTCAATTCTCCATTCACAATTATACATTAGTTTTGTGGTACGAGTCGTGCCCTTTCCGTGTGGGCATCGAATATGAGTTTGAATGTGCCGCCGCGTTCGATTTTTTTCATATCTACCCATTTGTCAGGCACGAACTGCTTGCGGTAAGATTCATCGCCCCATCTGTCGATATCGAGAGAATCGCCGTATTTCCATTTGAAATAGTCTGCGTTGCCTGTATAATGGTCGTTATCGGGATGAAGATTACCGTAATACATAAACTTACCCGGATCTGCGCTGTCGTCGACACGCCATGTCGCGAGGTTCCACCAGCCGTCGTGATGCCAGTTGTGGATTACGAAATGCAGGTCATCCCCTTTTGAAAGTTTCCAGTCTTCAAGAATATACAGGTGAGGATTTTTTGAATCCTGTGTCATCTTGCTGACTTCTCTCGGGCCGTCTTTCATCGGACCGAAATAGAATTCCTGCCACCATGGCTCGTTGTTCCAGTCCCACCATGTGTTAAGGTCATCCTTGCCGAAATGCATATGCATGACAGGGTCAATGGCGGAGTCAACTGAATAAGGCTCGGCTGAGTATGTACCGTTGAAGGTATCGAATTTCAGCAGATAATATGAATTAGCCTGTGAAAGCCTGATTCGGTTTACTTCTTCAGGATTATCGCCCAGCACGGAAGCATTGTCTTTCGAGGGTGCAAAACAGAGGGGACCGAAAGAGCCTTTCTGACCGAGGAGACATACTTCGGTACCCGCTTTCTCGTTGTAATATCGGATCTCATACCGGAAAGGACCGACATGATCACAGAGTACGGGAACGCCGAAGATATCTGAGTTTAGATCGTCTTCATTGGCCACGTCGCAGAGCCACATCTTATCCATATCCTGAAGTTCCTGCACCTTTACAAGAGAGGTGAATGTAGCGGAATGCGCCGCCTCATTTGCCTCCTTGTCGTATGCCGTTACAGTGGCAAGGAGATTTGCTTCCTTGCTCGGAAGGATAAGTTTCTCCGAGAAATCAAGTTTCGCTGTTCCGTTGCCTTCCACCCGACGTGGAAAGCCCTCAACCGGCTTGGCATTTTCCTTACCGTCGGTTACGTCAACGACATCTATGTCTACATAGTCTACGATACGGTTGTCGGCAACACTGAACTTAAGGTTGAAGCTTGTCTTCTCCTTGATCAGGACTATGACCTCCGAGTCAGGGCTTGTAGTGAAATAGGGAGGTGTCCAGTCTGCGTCAAGAGTTACTCTGAGATTCTGTTTTTCCTTGCGGCCGCCGACATCCGTAATTGTAATCTCGATGTTGAAATCGTCTCCCTCCTGTTTTTCCTGAATCTTGAACGCATAGTCAAGATCATACTCTTTCAGGGGCTCGCCATAGATCTCGATGATATTGATACGTTTGTTAAGCTGCAGATCGTGGCAGACGATATCGATGGTGGCGATGCCGTCGGTATCCGTCACTTTTCCGGCGATCTTGATCGACCTCCCGGCTTCAGTCCGTTCATGCGATGTGGTAAGTGTCAGTCCCGGAGCAGCTCCGTCGACATCTTTCCACTCGTTGTCGTTGCTGCAGGCCGTAAGGGCCAGAAGCGCAGGCAGTCCTATAAAGAACGCCTTGCGACAAGTTGTGATTAGGTTCATTCGTTAGTTAATTTTAAAATTAGGTTGGTAAATATAATTCTTTAATTTTTAATTTCATGAATGCGCCTTCAAATTTAATAAAAAAATCCGGCACACACATGTTTTATTAAAAAAAATTTTAATATTTTCTAATAATCAAGATTGTCAATCACATCGCTTTCAATAGCCGATATGAAATCCAACGGAATGACTTTCCCATCTTCAAGTATGACAGTTCGCTCCGTTTCATCTATTTTCTTAATTTTTCCACGAAGTTTCTCATAAACACCACCATTTTTTAATCTGTCAGGAAGAAAATGAGTGATTGTTACCTCTATGTGTAGTTCATATGCTGTATTAAGTCTGCGCGACAGACGCATTTGTTCTTCACCGGACATTTCCGACATATTATCTGTGAGTCTCGTGGTTTCGGCTATCGCAGCTCCATGTCCGGTAAGAGCCGCGAAAGGCGCGAACTGAGCAGCGCGGTTTTCAAGTGTCATCCTCGGATGCTTTGGCTCATGATGGGGCAGTTCGATAATATCGTCATATCTACTCATGGTGACCTCCTATCTGTCTGTTACGGTCGCGTTGTGTAGCCCCTTCGTCGAAATTCAAACCTTTAAGAATAGCGTTCTTACCGAATGCCTTCTTAATTTTGAGCACAGCTTCAAGCCTACGTCTCTCTTTCTCAAATTCCGCTTTCTCCATAGCCTGACGGTTACGAATCTCCTCCGGATCGTCGAAAATATTCAGCTGAACTGTCCTCTGTCTCAACTTAACGTCATCTTCCCGGAGTAGCCGGTTGATGGACAGGGATATTCTTCTGACGAGAAGGTCACGATTGATTATCCTGTCGTAAAGTTCAGCAACCTTGTCTATTATTATCTTTCCTGATGATGTATGACGTTCGAAATTTACAGTGCCGTGTGCATGCACCGGCACTTTTCGTCCGTAGAAGTCTGTCGTCACACGTCCGCGGTATCTCGCACGAATGGTCGGATCATTAAGAGATTGCGTGTCATAACCGACGGTCAGTACAATTTGATCAGTCACAAGACGCTTGTCAATTAATTCAAGCGATACGGAATCGGCCATTTCAAGCACCACGACACGCGCCATGTCTGCAGGGTATGGATCATGAAGCACCTGTCCGCTGCATATACTGCTCGTCTCCGGACGATATGACTTTACAAGATCCATGGTCACCGGTTCCCAGCCCCAGGCATGGTCAATAAGGAGTTCGGCATTCACGCCAAACAGTTGATAAAGCAGCTCCTCGTTGGTCAATGAGCAGCGCGCTATATCACCCATAGTCAGTATTCCGTATTGGGCAAGTCTGGCAGCTATACCGCGTCCGACACGCCAGAAATCAGTAAGAGGGGTGTGCTCCCACAGCTGTCGCCTGTAGCTCATCTCGTCTATCTCGGCAATTCGCACGCCATCTTTATCGGGAGTCATCTTCTTGGCTACAATGTCCATCGCAACCTTACACAGATACATGTTTGTTCCGATTCCTGCGGTGGCGGTCACTCCGGTTCTGGACAAGACATCCCGTATCATCATTACTGCAAGTTCATGAGCAGTCATCTTATATGTCGAGAGATAGGATGTGACGTCCATTATTACTTCATCTATGGAATAAACATGTATGTCCTCCGGGGCTATATATTTGAGATAGATGTCATAAATTCTTGTACTGTATTCAATATAATACGCCATTCTCGGTGGAGCAACAATGAATCTGACGGGCATCTCCGGATTCGCGTCGAGAATCTTTTTCGAGTATGAACCGCCTCGTATGCCTCTGCGGCTGTTTACCTCATTCACCCGCTGTATCACTTCAAAGAGTCGTGGACGCCCTCCGAGTCCATATGCCTTAAGCGCGGGAGAAACCGCAAGACATATGGTTTTTTCCGTTCGTTCACCGTCAGCAACTACAAGACAGGTGTCAAGAGGGTCCAGATTCCTCTCGACACATTCGACTGAAGCATAAAACGACTTCAGGTCTATAGCTACATATTTTCTTGACACATCTGCTTTTTCCAAAAGGAATCCTCCTTCACTTATATTTTCGATTATACCGTTCCATTTCAATACTCCGGCCTTTCAGACCTTTGGCATCAATCGATTTCATACTGCAAATATAATGAAAAATACCGATAGAAACCAATAAAATCGAGAATTTTAAATCAAACTATTGTGCAGTCAGGATTGTTTCATTGAAAATGAAAAACACATAAAAAGTTAGAAAAAATGAAAAAATACCTGTTTTTGATCACCGTTATGGTGTTTAGCTTCCTGTCGGGATATGCTTTCGATAAATATTCTATAAACCGTAATGACCTGCCCGAAGCGGCACAGAAGTTCCTTACCACCTATTTTCCAAAAGCCAAGGTTGGAATGATTAAGACAGACAAGCACTTTCTTAAGAAGACGGATTATGATGTAAGGCTGGTCAACGGAACAACTATAGAATTCAATAATTCCGGCAAATGGACATCTGTAGACTGTAAGGGAAAGGAAGTCCCCAAGGATATTATTCCGAAAGCGATAAGAAACTATGTAAATAAAAATTTTTCTGATGTCAAAATAGTTAAGATAGAAAAAACATCTACAAAATATGAGATAGGACTATCAGACGATGTTGAGTTGATCTTCAATCTTCTCGGACAGTTTAAAAGTGTAAAGATGGACGATTAAGTCCATCTTTTTTTCATACTTCCGAACGGCGACGATATTCACTGGGACTCATTCCCGTCACCTTCGAGAAAAGACGGGAGAAGTAATACTGATCCGTTATCCCCACCTTATGGCAGATGGTATTTATCTTCATGTCAGTTTCTGTAAGCAACCTGCATGCGTGACGCACCTTAAGGTGGTTGAAATATGTAAGGGGGGCATATCCGGTCTGTTTCTTAAAGACAGCTGAAAGATACGAGGCGGAAAAACCGGAATAGCAGGCAATCTGCTCAAGGGTAAGTGCCTTATCTATGTTTTCACTAAGGTAGTGTATGGTAGCATCTACAATATTATCCGGGATTTCCCCTCCGGCACTCCCGCGATACTCCGGAAGATACTTCAGGGTGGCGAGATAATGATGGAAAATCGCGGATGCATAGCGGATACAGTCTGTGCTTAATCCACGGTCGAGGGCAGCATACATTTCCTCAAAGAGGTCGTTGCGGTCTCTGATTCTTGAATTGGATGAAGTATTGATCCTGCATACTTTCTCTGGGAGGGATACGTATTGACGGGCAAGCGAACCCTGAAAGTGAATCCAGTAGATGGTCCAGGGATCATGGGCGTCTGCACCGTAGGAATGTGCGATACCGGCAGGAAGAATGAAGAATGAATTTGCATTTACATCATGTCTTTCTCCCGACACCTCATACCAACCTTTTCCGTCAACACAATAAATAAGTATAAAATCCTCGATCGGACTTTCTCTTGTCCTGAAATGGTTTTCCGCTTTTGGGTAGTATCCCATAGCTCTTATATGGAGTGCCGAGAGCAACGCATCATCGGCAGCAGAATCGAGAATAAGCTGCGGAACGACTACGGAACGCTGACCGGTAAAACCTTCCTTTATCTTCATTTCGATTACCGTTGATATAAAGATTTTATTATTCCACGATCCATACGCGCAACGTAATGGCTGAGGGTGCGAAATCTACCGGACGACATACAAATATACGGTTGTTAAGCCAGTCGTAAGGGGAATGAATGTCGCATTCGAATTTTGGAGAGGTCATAAAGTAGGAATCATCCGGTGCGAACCTGCTTATGCCTTCGTTGCAGACACGGATTGCCACCGAGTCATTGGTCATGATTGTATATATTGCCTGCAGTTCCGATCGATGCTGATTAGGATTCACAAGCTGATAGTCTGCCCCACCCGGAATGATTCTGCCATTTACCTTTCCGGTCACAGATCCTCCTGTAATGGGAATTGTCACCCTCGTCCCGTGTGGATTCGCTCCGCCATTGATAGTTTCGCCGATTTCAGCATGGATGTCGAATACGTGCGTGAGAATCGGAGTCTGAGAAAATAAGTGAGAAGCGGAAAATATTACTATAATAAGAGTAGCAACAAGTTTCTTCATGGATAGATCTTACAACATTAAAAAGAATACGATTGCAAAGATACATATATTTTTTATAAAATACAAATATAATGATATTGTCCATCATTTGGATTTGTTTGTGCATTTTGACGATGAAGGGATTTAGCTAAATTTGCGGTCAATAAGAAACCGTAACATCAATGAAAAATCTTCTAAACCGTAAATTCATCTATTTCATCTGTTGTGTCTCGGCGATGGGAGGCCTTCTTTTCGGCTATGATTGGGTCGTGATCGGAGGAGCCAAACCTTTTTACGAGACATTCTTCGGAATCGAGACCGATCCTGTAATGCAGGGACTTGCCATGAGCATAGCGATCGCCGGGTGCCTTGTCGGGGCAATGGTTGCCGGTTTTTTCGCCGATCTATTCGGCCGCAAACCATTGCTTCTCTTCTCAGCCGTCGTATTTCTTCTTTCCGCATATATGACCGGCGCTGTCGATACATTCACACCGTTTCTTATTGCCCGGCTCATCGGCGGAGTGGCGATAGGGGTTGCCTCGGGGATGTCTCCTATGTATATTGCGGAAGTATCTCCTCCGGCTACCAGAGGACAAATGGTGTCGATCAATCAGTTGACCATTGTACTTGGAATTCTTTCCGCCCAGATAGTAAACTGGCTTATCGCCGAGCCTATTCCGCAGGGTATGGAATTGCCTCCCCTCGAATCATGGAACTGTCAGTCCGGCTGGAGATGGATGTTCTGGGCCGAGGCTTTCCCGGCCGCCGTATTTTTAATTCTTGTTCTTTTCATTCCCGAGAGTCCGAGATGGTTGATAGGAAGAGGAAAGGATGAGAAAGCGGGTGACGTCTTCAGGCATATAGGAGGCGTAGAATATGCGGAAGCGGAAATCATGGCTATCAAAGAGTCTGAAACCGAATCTCAGGAAAAGGGAAGCCTTTCGGGACTCTTCCGCAGGCCATATCTTTCGCTTATCATTCTCGGCATAGTCATAGCAGTCTTCCAGCAGTGGTGCGGCACAAACGTCATCTTCAATTATGCACAGGAGATCTTTGCAAACGCAGGTTATGATCTTGGCGAGATGCTGTTTAATATTGTGCTGACCGGAATCACAAATGTGGTCTTCACGTTCGTCGCCCTTTACACTGTCGACCGGATCGGACGCAAGAAACTTATGATGATAGGTGCAGGAGGTCTCTTCGCCATTTATCTCATTCTCGGATCCTGCTATTTCCTTGAAGTTTCCGGAGTACTGATGGTGATTCTGGTTATGCTTGCCATCGCATGCTACGCCATGACTCTCGGCCCGGTGACATGGGTGCTTCTGGCTGAGATTTTCCCCAATAAATTCAGAGGAGTCGCCATGGCGGTCTGTACTTTCGCCCTGTGGACAGGATGTTTTACGCTGACATATAGCTTTCCGATCCTTAACTCCTCTCTTGGCAGCTATGGCACCTTCTGGCTCTATTCAGCTATCTGTCTTGCCGGATTCATATATTTCAGAAAACGTCTGCCAGAGACTAAGGGTAAGACTCTTGAACAGATTGAAAAAGAACTGATTTAATATTTTTTATTTAGCTTTCGCATAACCCCATAACCATTTAACTTATAAACCTTAAGTTAAGCTTGCGAAACTTAAATTTCTTACTACTTATGGTAAAAGCCTGGAAAGAAAAAGTGGTGATTCCCACATATGAAGTTGGACAACCTGAAAAGAATCCGATATTTCTTGAAAACAGAGTTTATCAAGGCTCTTCGGGATCGGTATATCCATATCCTGTGATCGAGTCTATTTCCAGTGTCAGGACTGATCACGAATGGAACGCCGTGTTCATTGAAAACGAATATATAAAGGTCATGGTCCTCCCGGAACTGGGAGGACGTATCCAGATGGCCTACGACAAGATCAGGAAAAGACATTTCGTTTATTACAATCATGTGATAAAACCGGCGCTCGTCGGACTTGCCGGTCCATGGATATCCGGTGGTATCGAGTTCAACTGGCCTCAGCATCACCGTCCATCCACATATATGCCGGTCGACTGCAGGATTGAGGAGAAATCCGACGGATCCGTCACTGTCTGGGTAGGAGAGACCGAGAGAATGACTCATCAGAAAGGAATGGCGGGATTTACACTTCGTCCCGGATGCGCACGGCTGGAAATTGAAGGAGTGTTATATAATCCTACCGATATTCCTCAGACATTCCTCTGGTGGGCAAATCCTGCTGTAGCCGTCAACGATCATTACCGCTCGGTGTTTCCTCCGGACATTAACGCTGTCTTTGACCATGGTAAACGTGCTGTGTCATCCTTCCCTATAGCTACGGGTACATACTACAAGATGGATTACTCCGCCGGAGTCGATATCGCCAACTATAAGAACATATTTGTTCCTACAAGCTATATGGGAGTTAACTCACGATATGATTTTGAGGGCGGTTATGAATTCGACACGGAAGCCGGTATGCTGCATGTGGCAAGCCATCATGTGAGCCCCGGAAAAAAACAATGGACATGGGGTAACGGCGATTTCGGCCGGGCATGGGACCGTAACCTCACCGATGAAGACGGTCCGTATATTGAACTCATGGCCGGAGTCTATACTGAAAACCAACCTGATTTCTCATGGCTGATGCCGTTTGAGGAAAAAGAGTTCACGCAGTATTTCCTGCCATATCGTGAGCTCGGTATGATCAAGAGCGCATGTAAGGACCTCCTGCTCAATCTTGAGATGAACTCCTCCGGAAAATCGGCCGGACTTAAACTCTTCGCCACGAGGAAGGATACATTCCGCATCAAGGTAAAGGACAATAAAGGCACAGTCCTTCTTGAAGAGACAAAAGTAATTTCTCCTGAAGAAATATATTATGTCGATATTCCGCTTCACGGACAGTCTCTGGATGAAATCATGGTCACTGTCACTTGGGGAAGATGCGGCAGGCTTGAATGGCAGGCCGAACCCGATGAGATACGCCCTGTGCCTGACGCTGCCGAGGCAGCTCTGCGTCCTGTGGAAATCAAGACCAACGAACAGCTTTTTCTTACCGGTCTTCATCTTGAGCAATACCGGCATGCTACTTTCTCTCCGGTGGATTATTACGAAGAGGCATTACGCAGGGATCCGGATGACTACCGCTGCAATAATGCTCTCGGACTATGGTACTTAAGAAAGGGACGTTTCGGACTTGCAGAAAAACACCTTGAAAAAGCAGTCCGGGTCCTCATGCGCAGGAATCCGAATCCATACGATGGTGAACCTATATACAATCTTGGAGTAGCTCTTAAGTTCCGGCAAAGATTTGATGAAGCCTACTCCCGATTCTATAAATCGACCTGGAACGGAGCCTGGCAGGATGCCGGTTATCTCGCTTGCGCGAGGATTTCAGCAATGCAGGGGCGTGACGACGATGCCCTGTACGAGACAGAAAGATGCCTCTGCAGGAATTATCATAATCATCGGGCCCGCACTCTGAGAGCTTATCTTCTGCTTAAGGCGTCACGAAAAGAAGAGGCTATCGCTCTATGCGATGAGTCTCTCGCTATTGATGTATTTAATTTCGGTTGTCTGTATATCAAATGGAAGGCTACCGGAGAAGATTCCCTGCGTTCGGAACTCATAGCGCTTATGAGGGATGATTCGCGTAACTATGAAGAATTAGCTATAGAATTCTTAGATTTCGGAGAATATGAGGCTGCTTTGGATATTCTTTCTCTGGCTGACCTGCGTGGTGCCTTTGAACTGACAGGTCAGTATTTAAGGGCGTTATGTTATCTACGTAAAAATGATCTCGAAAAAGCATTGGATACACTGAAAGACGCCTCAAAAATAGATCCTTCGCGCTGTTTCCCTAATTCGTTATATATTATAGTCGCACTGAAAGAGGCTATCAGTGTCTATCCTTCTGATGCGAACGCTCATTATCTGCTTGGAAACATATATTATGACAAGCGTCAGTATGATCCGGCTATAGAAAACTGGGAGAAGGCGCTTGAACTGAATCCCGGTTTCCCGACAGTGTGGAGAAATCTTGCGCTGGCATACTTCAACAAAAGAAATGACGGTGACAAAGCGGTGAAATACATGGAAAGAGCGTTTGAACTTGATCGTGGTGACAGCCGGATTCTGATGGAGCTCGATCAGCTCTACAAGCGTCTTCATTATCCTCACGAAATGAGACTGGGCCTTCTTGAACAATATGCTGACCTCACCGAAAAAAGAGATGATCTTGTGCTCGAGCATATTACGCTGCTCAATCAGCTTCATCGGTACGAGGAGGCCAAGGAGCTTCTTGACTCGCATACTTTCCATCCATGGGAGGGTGGAGAAGGAAAGGTACCTGCACAATATCAGACAGCACGTGTCGAACTCGCAAAGAAAGCCATGCTTGAAGGCAGATATGACGATGCTGTCGTGCTTCTGGAGGAATGTCTTGAATATCCTCATCATCTCGGCGAGGGAAAGCTTTATGGAGCACAGGAGAATGATTTCTACTATCTCTTAGGCATTTGCTATAAGACATTAAAGGATGAGGAAAAGGCTTCTGCATGCTTCCATAAAGCCACAGAGGGACCTACCGAACCGGCGGCCGCCATGTATTACAATGATGCTAAACCAGACAAGATCTTCTATGCAGGAATGGCCTATCGTGCGCTTGGACTGGAAGACAAAGCCAGAGCTTATTTCAATCGTCTTGTCAATTACGGACGCCAGCACTACCACGATGACGTTAAGATGGACTACTTCGCGGTGTCACTTCCGGATCTACTGATCTGGGACGGAAACCTCAATGAAGATAATCTCCGTCACTGTCTCTATATGCTTGCGTTAGGGGAATACGGTCTTGGCAACTATTCACACTCGGAAAAATACCTCAGACAACTAAGGGAACTTGACATCAACCATCAGGGTGCTATGGCATTGGAATCATTCAAATCCTTATCAGAACTCCCGGCGATTTGTGGTTTCTTGCGGGGATAGGAGATATAGCGCTCGTAGTAGGCCATAATAAGGGATGAGACCGGAAGGGCGATTATCATGCCTATGATGCCGAGAAGACTCCCCCAAATGGAGAGTGAAAGGAGAATGACCGCCGCGTTCATACCCATTTCCTTACCCATGATATGGGGTGTCAGTATATAGTCGCAGATACTCTGACTGATCAGATAGACGAGCAGGCAGCTTCCGAAAAGACTGAGGAAGGTTGACTGTCCGCTTAGCGAGAAAATGGCACAGATGATCGATACCGGAATAAGGGTCACATACTGGAAATAGGGAATCATATAGAGTATTCCGACAAGAATACCCATTGGAATTCCGAGCGGCAATCCTACTATTGAGAAACCGATGCAATAGAATACCATCGCGCATAGCGCTACAAGACCCTGACCGCGGAAATAATGGTTCATGCTTGTCTGCACTTCATGCACCACAACCATAGCGTTTTCTCTATATTTATGTGGTATGATAAGCTTGAACCCTCTTGAGATCTGTGGATAGTCGATAAGAATAAACAGAACGTAGATCACAGTCAGTGCCCAACTGAGAACACCTACAATCACGCTGATCGACTCGTTGAGAAGTGATGTGCCCTTGCTTATGATCGATCCGAGATGAAGCTCGCTGAGCTGAGACTTGATATCGGAAGGATGGAAATTCGATTCCACCCAGTTTATGATGTCACCGTACTCCTTTGGCATAGGCCGTTTCCCGGATGAGACCTCATGTATGATACCGTTCATCACATCCAGTTCCTTGATTACGTTTGGCAGAAATAGCCAGACGATTCCGACAACCACAGCAAGAACTTCCAATACGGTCAGTATTGAGGAAACTGCCCGTCCTTTTTCATGAATCAGCTTTCGGTTGAAATCTACAAGCGGCTGCAGCATATATGCGATGAAGCATGCCACGAAGAAGGGTAGGAGCACATCGCTCAGATATCTGATGAGCCATATCAGCACAGCCGTGATGGCCAGTCCGATTATGAGCTTCATGATCCGGTCTATATTCCAGTAATGCTGTGTATCTTGTACTGACATATCGTATGGTTATATTTTTAAAGTAAATTAAAACTGAATATAAAATTTTAACATCCGCATGACTCGCAATGTTCATCATTGTTCTTCTTTTATCTCTCCCTCCCTCGAATATAATGCAGATTTAAAAAGTCCCCATACTTTTGACTGATGAAATTTGTTAAGAATATAAAGTAATTTAGCTTTCGCAAGCGAAAGTTAATGGTTAGACGGTCATCAGGTTAAACAGGTTATGTTAAGAGGTTATTATGAAAACACCTATAAACCTTAAGTTGAGTTTGTGAAACTTAAATAAAGTAATTATGGAAAATAAAGAGGAAATATGGAGAAAGATGGTGGAAGGAGAAGTGTATGACGCCACACATCCGGAACTGTTGAAAAAACTTGAAGAAACTCGGGAACTTCTTTGGGAATTCAATAATCTGAGACCTTCCGATAAGAAAGAACTTAGAGCCCTGCTGTGCAGATTGCTTGGAAGCCATGGCGAATGCTTCCAGATAAATCAGCCTTTCCGTTGCGACTACGGGGAGAATATCCATATCGGAGAGAATTTTTTCGCCAACTTCAATCTGACAGTCCTTGACGAAGCAGAGGTTCGGATAGGTGACAATTGCTTCATCGGACCAAATGTCAGCATCTACACTGCATGCCATCCTTTGGATTCTGAAAACAGAAATAAGGCGTTGGAATGGGCTGAACCTGTCACCATAGGTCATAATGTATGGATCGGAGGAAGTGTCACTATATGTCCGGGGGTGACGATAGGGGATAATGTTGTAATTGGAGCAGGATCCACCGTCACAAAAGACATTCCTTCAGATGTGGTTGCAGCCGGAAATCCCGCAAAGATCATCAAGCGGCTCTGACGATGCATAATACATCATTATCGCATATATTAACGATCCGT
>JAIEBK010000101.1:8967-30208 GCA_029070945.1 Muribaculaceae bacterium | reverse complement strand
CGTTCCTTCTTCATGAAGAAAAATCCACTCGAAAACCTGACGAAATCTTAACAAAAAAATAAGTCTAAACAACTTCAAAATAAATAAGTAAGTAGCTAAGAAAAATTAAACAGCTACTTACTTTTTTTTATGTAAACTTATCGGTATGGATACTTGTTTATAGGAAAACACATTTTTAATTCCACTATACTATGAAAAAGACACTTCTCCTTCTCAGCATCATCCTATCAGCGATGACAGCCCAGGCAGACATAAAGGAAAGCCTGATGACTCTATTGCGCAACCATGCAAAAACAAGCCAGACTGCGACAGCAAAACGTTCTGAACCATTCAGAATGAGCCAGCATAAACAGGACTCAATAGTAAAGTCTGTCACAAGTTTATATACTCAGGGTAAGATCTCAGCTGACAGCGTCGTAAGTCTCGCACTATATCATAAGACCGGGAGTCCGGAGGTTGCCGAGCGTTGTCTCAAGGCTGTCATAAACGAAAAGAATCTGAGAAGTGTCACTGAACTTGGGGCGCTGTATGCACTGACTCCACAGTTCAGCAATAAGGCAGCGGAGGGCATAAAACTGCTTCAGGCAGCCGCAAATGCCGGAGACAACGATGCATACGCATATCTCGGCCTTTATTACTATAACCATAACGATTTCAAGAAGGCGAAAGCATATTTCGATAAATGCAATCCAATGACCTACGGATTCGGAAATACGGCATTAGGAGGAATGTATCTACAAGGGAAGGGGGTAAAGACAGATATTCCCAAAGCAAGAGAATACTTCCACAAAGCAGCACTTCAGGGGTATGCACGCGGCACAAGCCTTTACGGGCATAACCTACGCGCAAGCGGTGGAGGCCCGATCGACTATCCTGAAGCATTCTTCTGGCTTTACATAGCAGGCGATCTCGGTGACGACACAGCCCGCGCTACCCTCGGACGGACACTGAACGGAGAAAGCTTCGGAGAAGGAGAAGCTGCAGAAGACGGAGAACTCGCACTTTACTGGATATCTACGGTCAACAGCATGCAGAACATGAAGAACGAGCCTGTATATAAGGACGGTTTCCTTCCGGGACTAAAGGCGAAGGAGGCTGCAGCCGAAAAGGGCGACGACTGGGCTCGCTTCTATCTCGGAAGCATGAACTTCAACGGTGACTTCCTGAACCAGAATTACGCGCGTGCTCTTAACTACTATGAACCGATAGCGATCAACGGCAAACTACCTGCAACATTGCTCGCCCTTGTCAATTCCAGACTTGCCTATATGTATAAGAACGGGAAAGGAATAAAAACTGATGCTGCAAAAGCTGCGCGATACGCAAAAGCCGCCGCTAAATACGGAAGCATCGGAGCATACAAAATGACGGAACACCTCAACTGAAATAATAATCAAAGAAAACTATACACACAAAGAAGTCTTCGCTCATGCGGAGACTTCTTTGACACTCTTCATAGTGCCAGAAGAAATCAAACCATGAAGAGTCAAGGCGTTTTAAAGCATAAAACTACAAAAAAATCACTGTGAGATTAAAAATTATCCAACTCAGTATTTGACGGAGTGAAATTTTTCACTAATTTTGCAGTCTGAAAACATTATACATCTAAACGATATGACAAAAGCAGAAATCGCAAACGAAATTGCAAAGAAGACCGGTATCGACAAATCGACTACAATAGAAGTCATCGAGCAGTTCATGACAGTAGTCAAGGACAGCCTCGCTCATGGCGAAAACGTTTATCTTCGTGGCTTCGGCTCCTTCATCATCAAGGAGAGAGCAGAAAAGACCGCCCGCAACATCACTAAGAACACAGCTGTCATCATTCCGGCCCACAACATCCCTGCCTTCAAGCCGGCTCCTGTATTCAAGGAGGCTGTTGCAAAAGGATAATATATTCCGGCCGAAAGAAAAAATTGCCCTTCACAGCGACTTTGTCGTTGCGGAGGGCAATTCTTTTCACATGCCTTTTATCTACGGTCTTACCTTTACAAGCATAATCTTGGAATCTTCCTTAGCCAGAACGCTATGAGCCACGTCTGCACCCATCAGCAGAAACTCTCCGGCCTTGATGGTATGCGGACGATCGAGCATTGTAAACTCGATCTCACCTTCGACCACACAGACCATGACTTCAGCAGGTGCTGTATGAGTGTCAAGCTTTTGTCCTGCCTTAAGCCCCACAAGCACAACACCACCGTTGCCGTTTGAGAATATATTTCTGAACTGTGGACGGTCTTCAGCCGTCCGGATCTGACCGGCGAGAAAATGGACCTCGCCAAACTTGAATTCTGTTTCCAACATAGTATTAAATTTTTATAATTAATGATTTATCTTTAGAGCATCCGTTACTGATACTCACCTTTATAACATTGTGTCGCAAGAATATGTTCATGGCGATAAAGCGTAAGCCTACTACCGTATAATAAGTTCCGAGAGCGGTCGTTTCGGAACATGGTGCACGCCGTCCGGAGTCCGGTAATATTTGAAATCAGCATCCTCTTCTCCGCTCATATCCTCGATTCTCACTTCCTCCACCGGATATCCTAACGCAAGCACATATCGGGGCTGGAAACGAGATTCAAGACCCAACACCTCAGAAAGCAAGGGTGCATTAAAAGCCTTTATGATACATCCACCAAGCCCGAAAGTCTTCATACCAAGACTTATTGCCTCCAGTTGCAGTCCATCGTCGCAAAGACAGTCTTTGCCATAACGGGTGTCAAGGCACTGCACAAGATAGGCAGCAGGTCTCTCTCCCTGCTCCGGTCCGTCCCAGTCACTGAAGTATCCGGCCCACTTGAGAACAGGATATATTTTAGCACACAAGGATGGTTCGCAGGCGATCACATATTTCAGAGGCTGTGCGTTTCTTCCGGAATGACAGTATCTTGTGAGTTCTACAAGGCTTTCAAGAATCTCGGGAGAGACCATGCGGTCTTCCTTAAACCGGCGTACACTACGGTCGGAAATCACAAGCTGACGCAGGCTTTCAAAATCAATATTCATAAATGTTCTTTTTGAGTTGGTAATTACAATCAAAAAATGCGGAGCCGATGCATCCGACTCCGCATCCTATATAATAGGAACAATTTTTGAGAAATATTCTCAATTACCAGAGATGATTTTCAATTGTCGTATCTAATGAACTTTCCTTTTTCGCTGAACTTAACGTCAACGCCATTGGACAACGCAACGTCATAGCCATATGCATTCTTCTCGATACCTGTCACTTTCGCCTTGCTCTGATTGTTGGTGATAAATGTGCTTATGGGAGAAGGTATCAGGGCTGCCGGCACTGAATTCGCACTTCCCACTTCCACTTCCTTCCAGTTGCCATGCTTATCGAAAGAAATCTCGCAGCCGTCAGTCAGAATGACTTCATATTTACGGATCTTGCCAAACTCCTTTCCGATCTTAATGTGACTTATGTCAGACTTGAAATTCCGGTCGATCACAGTCTTGGCTGCATCGGGAAGGATATCCACATCATGGGAATAATTATCTCTGGCTGATGCAGTCATGACTCCAAAGAGGACTGCAAGGATAAACATAAGTTTCTTCATAGTATCAAGTATTCGAGTGTGTTAATCTTTATTTTCTACACTTAAAATGCCTTGATATATTGAAAGGTTTACTCTTAACAAAAATGTAATCTACATGCAACAAAGTATCAGTATCTGGGCTATAATGACACGAGAGAACATCGTCAGCGGATAGACAGTAGCATAAGCCTCCGCCGGAGAATCATTGCCCTTAGCCTGCTCGGATGAATAAGTCAATGCCATCGGATTGGCCATTGCCCCACATATCATCCCGCAGGTGGAAGCGAAGTCAAGATGCCATACACGCATGGCAAGCACACTCATGATGACTGACGGAACAACCGTTATAATGAATCCGAGTCCTATCCATTCAAGGCCGTCGGCACGCATTATGGTATCGACAAACCCGGCACCGGCACTGAGGCCGAGACAGGCAAGAAAAAGCGAAAGGCCAATGCCCCGAAGCATAAGATTGGCCGAACGGGTAGTATAGGTGACAATATGGAAACGCGGACCGAACCGACCGATAAGTATTCCCACGATAATTGGGCCACCCGCAAGTCCGAGCTTTATCGGGGTAGTCATACCTGGAATCATGATCGGAATAGAACCGACGAGCAGGCCAAGCAGCAGACCGATAAAAATCGCCGCCAAGTTAGGCTCCTTAAGATCGGTCTTTATATTGCCGATGACCTTCGCAACCGCATCCACCGCCACTTTCTCACCGACCACAGTCAGCCGGTCGCCGAGCTGAAGCGTAAGACTTGGAGATGCAAGGAGCATCACCCCGGCGCGGACCACACGCGTGATATTGATTCCATAGCTGTTGCGAAGTTTCAGCGAGCCAAGCTTCTTACCGTTTATTTCGGGACGCGTCACTACAAGATGTCTTGAGATAAGAGTGGAATCAATAGAGTTCCAGTCTATATCTTCTTTGTTCCAGTCGTTGGCCTCCTGTTCGCCGAAAAGCATGGTAAGCTTCGGAGCTACACCGTTTCCGCTCACCAGAAGAAGACGGTCTCCCTTCCCGAGAACTGTTTCCGAATTCGGTATACTCACTTTTCCGTCACGCCATATTCTTGAAATCACAAACTTTATCGGCGTAAGCTCAGCCACTTCCTTCACAGTCTTGCCGAAGAGACCGGGATTGCAGACACAAAATTCCCCGACATAGGTATGGTTGGCATCCTCGTGGGTATGTTCGGTGAGGTCGGATGGTCTTGTCCATAATTTTCCGACAAGAGCCAGCGCGATAATTACCCCCACCACTCCGAGAGGATACGTCACCGCACAGCTCAAAGCGGCACCATCCACAGGAAGGCCCATCTGCTGAAGTGTCTGCTGCGCTGCACCGAGCGCAGGAGTATTGGTGGTCGCTCCACTAAGGATACCCACCATATCAGACATCTCCACGCCGCATATGTATCCGATGCCTACAGCCATGGCCGTTCCCATAAGGATGACCCCGAGACACAGCAGATTGAGCTTCACTCCTCCTTTTCGGAATGAGCTGAAAAAACCGGGACCGACCTTCAGTCCGAGCTCATAGACAAAAAGAGCGAGACCGAAGCTCTGCGCGAAGTCGAGCATCTGCTTGTCTATAGACAGGCCTATATGACCGGCCAGGATACCTATAAAAAACACAAAAGTCACGCCAAGACTGACTCCCATCACACGCAGCTTACCCAATCCAAGGCCAAGCGCGATTATGAGAGAAAGTACCACCACGGCCTGCAAAGCCGTATGATTCGTCAGTATTTCCTGAAGCCATTCCATAATTTCAAATGCAAATTTAATAAAAAATATCCGGCCGGCAATTTTTATGGTTAAAATATCGATTTATATAATCTGTGACTGAAAAGACAACGACATAGGTTTTGGTAATAGAAATTTTTTTTGTACCTTTGAAAAATTTTACGGACAAAGTCCATCAGAACTACCTGAATAAACCTAAAACTAACCTTATTTTCAAAAAACGATGAAAAAAATCATTATCCGGATGTTTATGCTCGTCATAGCAACAGGAATTCTTTCTACCTCAGCCGGGGCTCAGGCCCGATATGATTTTTCCAAGCTAAAGATGGAAAATCTCGGACGCGGAGTCGTCGCTGTGAGGGAAAGTCCAGAGAAAGTCAATATATCATGGCGATACCTCTCTCAGGATCCGGAATCACAGGCATTCGACATCTATCGAGACGGTAAAAAGATTAACAGGCAGCCAATATCGGAGACTACATATTTCACAGACAATTATAAAGGCAAGACACCGGTCACCTATGAAGTGAGGCCGATCAAGGGAAAACTCTCGGGCAGCTATACTCTTCCGGCAGACGCGCCTTTCGGATATATAGACATTCCTATTGACACTCCGGAGCTTGGCGTAGACATCTGGGGCAAGGAGTATTTCTATTCCGCCAACGACGCATCGATAGGGGATGTGGACGGCGACGGAGAGTATGAGATAATATTAAAATGGGATCCTACAAATTCACATGATAACGCCCACGACGGTTTCACCGGCCCTGTACTTCTTGACTGCTACAAGATAGACGGCACCAGGCTATGGAGAATCAATCTTGGCGACAACATCAGGGCCGGAGCTCATTACACACAGTTTATGGTCTATGATCTTGACGGCGACGGCTGCGCGGAAGTCGTATGTAAAACCGGCGACGGCACCTTAGACGGAACAAACAGACTCATAGGAAGCCCCAAAGCAGACTGGCGCAACATGAAGGGGCGTGTCATAGCCGGAGCGGAATATCTCACCGTCTTCAACGGCAAGACCGGAGAGGCAATGAGCACCATAGATTACCTGCCTGCGCGCGGAGAGCTTAAAGACTGGGGCGACGGCTATGCGAACAGAAGCGAGCGTTATCTTGCCGCGATAGCCTATCTCGATGGTATCCATCCCTCTGTAGTGATGTGCCGGGGTTATTATGCCAAGACCTGCCTCGCCGCCTATGACTGGGATGGGAAGGAACTGAAGCTCCGCTGGCTTTTCGATTCATCCGTCCCCGGTAATGAAGCGTTCGGAGGTCAGGGCAACCATAACCTGAGAGTCGCAGATGTCGACGGCGACGGGTGTGATGAGATCATCTACGGACAGATGACTGTTGACAATGACGGGACAGGACTTTACTCTACCGGGATGTATCATGGCGATGCCATTCACCTGCTTTCAGATGTAAACAATGAAAAATACTATGTCTGGGGATGCCACGAGAACAAAAAAGACGGCACTTCACTGCGTGATGCCGCTACCGGTGAGGTCATCCTTCGCTATCCGAGCAACAAGGATATAGGCCGCTGTATGGCCGGTGACATAGATCCTACGCATGAAGGTGTAGAGCTCTGGTCGCCGAGCAGCGGAGGCCTCCGATCATTCAAAGGTGACCTCATAACTCCTCAGAAAGATTTCATGGGAGAGACCCATGCAAAAATTCCGGTAAACTTCTGCGTTCTCTGGGACGGAGACCTGCTTACCGAACTTCTCGACGGCAACGTGATAAGCAAATACAACTGGAATACCGGCGATGTGGAGGTCGTCAGGGAATTTGACGGTGCGGTATCCAACAACGGGACCAAGAAGAACCCCTCGTTGCAGGCCGACATTCTCGGAGACTGGAGAGAAGAAGTAATACTCCGAACACCTGACAACAAATCTCTGCGGATCTACGTGACAGACTATCCCACCGACTATCGATTCCATACCTTTATGGAAGACCCGGCTTACAGAGTAAGCGTCGCCAACCAGAATGTCGCCTACAATCAGCCCGCAGAGCCCGGATTCTACTTCGGTCCCGATCTGAAGGGAAAGAAATTCCGCGGCACCCTCGTCAAATAACTCAGATTATAGATTTATCCCATATATCATGAAGACTAACAAGATAGCCATTTTAGCGTTTATCGCCCTTGCCGCATGCGGCAGGAACGAGACTAAGACTACAGAGCAGGAGATCAACGACTCCACCACTCCCCTCCACCTGTTACAGCCCGACTACAAGACTCCCTACGGGCAACTGAATCCCGATTCAGTGAAATCAGACATCGACCGGGTGTTCAATTACATAGAAAGTGTTACTCCGGCCAAGATGACCGACGGCAAGGTGAATCAGGGCACTTATCGGCTGACCAGCTACGAATGGGCTGTCATGTATGACGCCCTCCTTGATGCCGCCAGAATCACAGGCGACCGTAAATATGCCGACTATGTAAGCGACAGAATCCGTTTCCTTGCCGAAGAAGCAGATAAGGCCGGCGACGTTTCGGAAGACGGACAATTACGCCAGGTAAAGGATCCCCGTACGCTTGACGATGCCGGCGCGATGGCCGGAGCCTGGATGAGAGCAGCCATGGCAGACTCCACTCTGAACATTTCTCCCTACATCGAACAGTATTGGGCAGTGGTAGAGCAAAGTCCCGTGCATCTCGCAGACGGCACCATAGCCCGAAACCGTCCCCACTACAACGCCATTTGGCTCGACGATATGTTTATGGCGCTGCCCTCTATGGCAGTAAGAAGCAAATACAAGGATCATCCGGAACAGCTTGATGAAGCTGCTCGTATCGCTTCCGGATTTTTCAAACGTATGTGGATTCCGGAAAAGAACATATTCCGACACGGTTATCTTGAGGATGCCGACCACCAGCCTTCCATGGCATGGGGCCGTGCCAACGGATGGGCTATCCTCACTCTATGCCAGCTTCTTGATTTCCTGCCTGAGAACCATCCGAAAAGGGCCGAGATCCTCGATATGTACAGAAAGCATGCCGCCGGCCTTGCCGAACTTCAGGGTATCGACGGATTCTGGCATCAGCTTCTCGACAGACCGGAGACATATGAGGAAACCTCTGCTACCGCCATATTCGCCTATGCACTCGCACATGGAGTGAACGAAGGATGGCTTGAGGCTACGACATACGGCCCTGTGGCCCAGCTCGCATGGGAAGCCGTATCGACAAAGATCAACCAGAAAGGAGAGGTGGAAGGTGTATGTGTCGGCACCGGAATGGGATTCGACCCGGCATATTACGCATACCGTCCGGTCAGCGTGAAGGCCGCCCACGGATATGGGCCGGCAATATGGGCCGGAGCCGAGGTTTACCGTATGCTAAAAGACAATCATCCCTATGTCAATGACAGTGCGGTGCATTATTACGATGTGGATCCGGAAGCCACCATGCCTCTCTTCAGCCTTGACAAAGACGGAAAGGCAATTGAGATCAGACATTGAAGCTAATTGAAATTTGGGAATAATTATTGAAGTTGTTTAAACTTATTTACAAATTAGAAAAACAACAAGAAGCGTTAAGAATATGATTCTTTTTATCAATCTTCCGCCACTTTTTCGGCATCTTTTGCCTCTCTCATCAGTCATGATGCCCGCATCATTCCTTCTTCAGGAGACAAAACCTGCTCGAAAACCTGACGAAATCTTAATAAAAAAATAAGTTTAAACAACTTCATAAAAAGAAATACTAATATGAAAAAATATATCATTGGGGCAGTAGCCTGTGCGGCTGCTGTCAGCGCAACAGCGCAGACTGACGCCTATATCAAGCTGCGCGACGAGAAAAAGACTCATCCGAGAATCGAAAGCATCACATTCCCGGGCGATGCCAACACCCGCCACATGTATGACGCTATCTACGGACACGGCGCAGTGATCGAAAATCCATGGGTCGCCTATCGTGTCTATATGGACAACCGGCAGAGCCTCGACCTCTATGTGAAACAGACTCCTCAGCTTGAACTTGACGTAACAGGATTCTACACAAAGCCCGACCAGCTAAAGGAAGGATACGGAATCGATGTCCTGTGGGCAGGAAAATCAATAGCCGCAGGGTCATTCCGCGGACTGCATAACGGAGAGCCTGTCACGATTGACTCCGTAGCGTCACGCACACAGAAAGTGATCGACGACCATACCATTCAGGTGATTGACAAAGACTGGATGTATAACGGACATCCGATACAGATGACCCAGACGTATTCCGTGCTTCCAAACAGTCGGGATCTGTTTGTGGAAGTCAAGCTTGACGGCTATCTTCCGGAAGAGTTATTCTGCACAGGAATACAGAAGCTTGAGACCGACAATCAGGGATTCATCAATGCCGAAGGACGTGCAGCATCGTGGGGAAGCAACATACCGGACAAAAGTCACCCTGAAATCGTGGAGCAGGTTGGTCTCGGCATCATAGTGGATCCCGCCAATGTAGTATCTACAGAGGAAAGCGATCTGAACTACCTTGTCAAGGTTCGTCCGGACAATGACGGCATCATACGCTATCGCGTGATAGCATGCGGCGACAGAGAAAAAAACGGATTTACCAACTACAAGGACTGGTCAAAATACATCAAGTCTTTGAAATACACTGATTGAAACATGCAGATCAAGAGATATACTGCTTCCATATGCATTCTTGGTGCAGCAGCACTGGCAGCTACGGCGCAGGAGGTAGTGAACTTTAATTTCGACTGGAGATTCGCTCCCGGTAAAAACCCAGGAGCGGAGGAAGTCATTTTCGACGAATCAGGATGGCAGGAAGTCAACCTTCCTCATGATTTCCAGATAACCCAGCCATGGATGGAGCCGGAGGCCGACGATACAGGAGACAAGTCAAACCTCATGGCCAATATAGCCAGCAAGCTCAGTTCACGCGGCTTCAAGGAGATGGGAGAAGGATGGTATAGAAAGACCTTTACTCCTGATCCTTCCTGGGAAGGTAAGCGTGTCCTGATTGACTTCGAGGGTATCATGCTTGTCGGCGATGTATACCTTAACGGAGAGAGAATCGGAGGCACCGATTACGGCTATCTCGGTTTCGAATCCGATATCTCAAAGAAACTGAAATACGGCCAGCCAAACGTAATAGCTGTCAAGGCAGACACCGGACTGCCTGAAAACTCGCGATGGTATACCGGCGGAGGCCTCTACCGGGATGTGAACCTTAAGATAGGCGACCCGAAGCAGTACTTTACCCGCAATTCTCTTTACATCACTACTCCGGTAGCCAATCAGGAAAAATCCATCGTCTTAGTGGGAGGAGAACTCGCCAATTTCATAAAGACAGACAGCATATCCGTAGGAATCGAGATTTTAGACAAGGCCGGAAACACCGTATATTCAAAGAAATCCAACCACTGGAAGCATCCGCGCCAGCACGTCCGTGAGTTTCCTCTCGACAGTATCACACTCGAGAACGTCACTCTCTGGGATACGGAGAACCCTTATCTATACACATTAAAGGCAACTCTCTACCGTCCTGACGGCAGCGTAGCGGACACTGCTACGGAACGCTTCGGAATACGCAACGTGGAGTTCTCGCCTGAATTCGGAATGAAACTCAACGGGAAGAAGGTGCTGCTTAAAGGCATCGCCAACCACCACACTCTCGGCGCTCTCGGCGCGGCCGCCTATCCTGCGGCTATGGAAAAGAGAATCAAGATGCTTAAGGACTTTGGATTCAATCATGTCCGTACCTCCCACAATCCATATAGCGAGTCATTCCTTGATCTATGCGATGAGTACGGTCTACTTGTGGTCGACGAGCTATATGACAAGTGGACACAGCAGTATGCAGGAGGACGCACTCCGTGGGAGACCCGCTGGCAACAGGATGTGCCCGAGTGGGTGAAGCGTGACCGCAATCACCCGAGTGTTGTCTTCTGGAGCCTGGGCAACGAGCTTCAGCTAATCCCGGACCTTCCATACAATGACTGGGGTGTCACACCTTTCAAACTTCAGAAAGACCTGTTGCAGAGATATGACAGCACCCGGCTCGTGACAGTCGCAATGCATCCGCGCGGACGTAACGAACATACGGATTCGCTGCCTGCTCCCCTTGTGGAACATACAGACATCGCCGCCTATAATTACCGTTATATGTATTTCCCCGGCGATTCGAAACGTTTCCCCTGGATGATATTCTATCAGAGTGAGGCCAACACCAGCGGTATGGGTCCCAATTTCTTCGAAATGGATCTTGACAAGGTGATCGGACTTGCATACTGGGGTATGATCGACTATCTTGGAGAATCGCATGGTTGGCCGGAAAAAGGATGGACTCAGGGAGTCTTCGACATTGCTCTCGATCCAAAGCCGATGGCCTATTTCCTTAAGTCATTTTTCAAGCCTGATGAGCCGCTTGTATACATAGCTCCTTTCGAGACCACCGAGACTTCCCAATGGAACGGAGTGACAATGGGCGGACGCCGCTTCACCGACAGCTGGAACTTCACTCCCGGCTCGGACGTGAAACTATACACCTATACCAACGCCGATGAGGTTGAACTGAAGGTCAACGGCAAAAGCATAGGCCGGAAAAGCAATGACATCGACAATCCGAAATCACGCAACAGAATTCTCTGGGAAAACGTACCGTATTCCAAAGGAAAGGTGGAGGCTATAGCCTATAAGAACGGTAAGGAAGTAGCCCGCCATAATCTCACCACACATGGAGACGCAAAAAAACTCAACATTATCCCTGATAATCCTGACTGGACCGCAGACGGCCTTGATCTCCAGCATGTCAAGATCACAGCCGTAGACGGAAAAGGACTGACCGATAAGTCAGCCTCCAATATGCTGACTTTCGACGTAACCGGTCCGGCCGAGATAGTCGGAGTCATCAACGGCAATCTAAGCAGCGACGAGATGATGACCGGCAATCAACGCAGCCTGCACAACGGCACCGCGACTGTCATACTGCGCAGCACACGCGATTCAGGACCCGTGACACTTTCCGTCAAGGCCGATGGTCTTCCCGATAAGAAGATCAATCTCATGACTAAGTAGGCCAGACCCCATCTCATAAAAATCCGGGGCTTATTCCGGCATCAGGTCCTTCCGCAACCATCATGCGGAGGGACCTGAATTCATATACGGTTAAATCAGGTATAAAATATACGATAGCAGAATTTAATAAATCTGCAATAAAACTTTAATATTATTCTATTGCGTCTATTGACAAAAGTAAGTAATTTTGCTTTTCCAAAACTGGCCATACGAATGAAAAGAATCAATATAATATTCACTCTCATACTTCTGATGACGGGGACCCTGTTATCCTCGGCCGACATTAAGCCCGGCAAACAGGCCCTTATAGAAAAATACACCAAACAGCTAAAGACAAGCACATCGGCAAGGGACAGTGTAAGAATACTATATTACATTTTCGATCTTTCAGACAGAAAAAACCAAATGAAATATGCCTGGGACATCTATGAGACCGCAGGCAGAGCAGAGAATATAAACGCACAGCTTGACATGCTGAGGAATCTCGGGACTTTTTATGCCAAGGACGACTCTATAATCGCGCATCTGCTCAGACTCACAGATAATATTCCTAATGAAGAAGCCAGGGCATCGACAAGAACGTATATCCTGAATCAGCATATCAACCGCAAAAGCCGTCAGCCCAACGATACGGAGCTGCAGTCTCTGCTGCTTGACAGTATCACCAAGTCACATAACCTTGAAGGCAAGGATATCTACGACCGTCTTTCCCTTCTCTACCAGATAATCCAATATCTGGGAGTAGATGCAGACGGAGTTCTTTTTAAGGAGTGTCTTGACACTTACGGTGAACTCATCGAGGATCTCCCGGCAAGCGACTATCCTCTCAAGAACCAGTTCTACACGACTGCCGCCCTGATACATTCAAGAATGAACGGCAATCCGGAGAAAGCGATCCGGTATGACAGACACCTTCTTGAGATAATCGAGCAACTTCAGCAGATGTATGTCAAGAAAAACCGTATCTTCCGAAATTACGATACCAACAGATTCATCAGCTACCGAAGGATGCTGGGCAACTATCAGGCTCTGACGAGTGAAGAGATAGAAACGATCCACGACAGTATCCAGGCTCTTTATGAGAGAAACGCAGATGTCCGAAAGACCATGGATAAAGAAGGACAGGCGTTTGCATTCTACTATGTGGCTACGAAAAACTATGAAAAAGCCATTCCCGCAATAACAGGACTGCTTAAGAATCCTGATCTTTCCGCCTATCAGAAGCAGAAATATAATGCTATGCTTATGGAAGCGGCCAAAGCCTCGAATGACAACGCCACATATATAGCCGCTATGGAGAATTACATAGCCTTTTCCAGACAGATCGACAGTCTGCGAAAAATAACTATGAAAAGGGAGATAATGCTGCGTGACAGTATTATTCCCGCACCTCTTCTTTACAAGGCTTCAAATACCGATCAGCGAATAACAAACAGGACACACCAAAAAACAGAACAGACGCTTATGATAATAGCATCTGTCCTGGCGATTCTTCTGATAGTATATGTAGTCCTGTATCTCAGGCTCCGGCTGTCAAAATCCAAGCGCTGAGCCATCGGCCTACTTCCTGTGTGCCATACCCGGACTTTCCATCTGCAGCGAGATCCGGAGTGACAACCCCCTGCTCTATTGAAGCGTCGACCGCATCCCTTACCATTTTTCCTTCCTCAGCCATGCCGAAATGCTCGAGAAGCATGGCCACCGACAGAACCTGCGCCAGAGGATTTGCTATGTCAAGTCCTGCGGCCTGCGGCCATGATCCATGTATAGGCTCAAAGACCGGTGTGCTCTCTCCTATCGATGAGGAAGGCAGAAGTCCCATTGACCCGCTGATCACGCTTGCCTCATCTGTCAGTATGTCTCCAAACGTATTTTCCGTTACTATCACGTCAAAGAAGCGGGGTTCCTGGATCAGCTTCATCGAGGCGTTATCAACAAACATATAGTCCGTCACCACATCAGGCCATTCCTTTTCCATTTCCTGCGCCACTTTGCGCCATAGACGGCTTGATGCAAGCACGTTGGCCTTATCAACTACAGTCAGATGTTTTCGGCGGCGCGACGCGAGCCGGAACGCCACCCTCAGGATCCGTTCTATCTCCGGACGTGTGTATATGTTAGTGTCGAAGGCTTTTTCGTCCGATTCATATTTCTCGCCGAAATACATGCCTCCGGTAAGTTCCCGTACACACACAAAGTCCGCACCCTTCACGATCTCCGCCTTAAGCGGAGACTTGTCCTCGAGACCGGGGAAAGTCTGTATCGGACGTATATTGGCGAAGAGACCGAGTTGCTTACGCATCGCGAGAAGTCCCTGCTCCGGGCGTATCTTGGCGTCCGGAGCATTGTCATAGGCCGGATCTCCTACAGCCGAGAAGAGGACCGCATCGGAATCCCTGCAGAGCTTCAGGGTTTCTTCCGGGAAGGGATTTCCCGTAGCCTTTATGGCGGCCGCTCCGGCGAGCCCGTAATCAAACTCAAAATCATGGCCGAACCTCTTCGCCACCGCCTTCATCACGTCCACGCCAACGCGTGATATCTCGGGCCCGATACCGTCGCCGGGCAATACAGCTGTCTTAAGTTTCATTTCTTTTCAAAAGCCTCTATATCAGCACGACGGCTCATCAGATAGTCGATGTCGTCAAGTCCCTGCTCGAGGCATAGTTTTTTATAAGGGTTGATATCGAAAGTTTCTTCTCTCCCTGTAGCTTCGTTTCTGACAGTCTGACGATGAAGGTCAACAGTGACCTCCGTCTTTGGATCCTTACGGATTGAATCGAAAAGTTCCGACAGATAGTCTTCACTGACGGTGACCGGGAGAACGAAATTGTTGAGCTCGTTGTTCTTGTGTATATCGGCGAAAAAGCTCGATATCACTACTCGGAAGCCATAGTCGGCGATGGCCCACGCCGCATGCTCGCGGCTCGAGCCACAACCGAAATTCTTTCCGGCCACAAGTATACTACCTCCATATGCAGGATCGTTAAGCACAAAATCCGGCACCGGATGTCCGTCGACATCAAACCGCCAGTCGCGGAAAAGATTTTCACCGAATCCCTCTCTTGATGTCGATTTCAGAAAGCGGGCAGGTATTATCTGGTCAGTATCTACATTCTCCACAGGAAGAGGTACACATGTGCTTCGTAAGATTGAGAATTTCTGTTTCATGATTCATTCCTGGCTTAAGAAAATTCGAGGATCCGTAAGACAGCCGGTAAGCGCCGTAGCCGCGGCCACCAGAGGACTTGCAAGGATCGTTCTGGCTCCCGGTCCCTGACGCCCTTCAAAGTTTCGGTTTGAAGTGGAGACACAAAGCTTTCCTTCCGGAATCTTGTCCTCGTTCATTGCAAGACATGCCGAGCATCCGGGCTCCCGAAGTTCGAAGCCGGCCTCTTCAAGGACTCTGTCGATGCCTTCATCCCTGATCTGTCTCAGCACCTGCTGTGACCCGGGGACCAGCCATGCTGTGATTCCTTCGGCTTTACTACGCCCTTTCACCATAGATGCGAAAGCACGGAAATCCTCTATGCGACCGTTGGTGCAGCTTCCGAGGAATACATAATCCACCGGGGTGCCCGCGAGTTTCTGACCGGGCCTGAACCCCATATATTCCAGAGCTTTCAAATATGAAGATCCGGCCGCCTTCTCTGATGGCACCTCAAGTATCGCCTCGTCTATGCCGATACCCATTCCGGGATTAGTGCCGAAAGTGACTCGGGGTTTGATATCGGCGGCATTGAATGTCACCTCACGGTCGAATTTCGCGCCATCGTCGCTCTTCAGTGTTCTCCAGTATTCCATATATCTGTCGAATTCCGCATCCCGGGGTGCGAATTCCCGCCCCTTGACATATTCAAAGGTCTTCTCATCCGGAGCCACCATTCCTCCGCGCGCTCCCATTTCAATCGACATGTTGCAGAGCGTCATTCTGCCCTCCATGCTGAGCGATCGTATGGCCTCGCCGGCATATTCAACGAAATAACCTGTAGCACCTCCCGTCGTGAGCATGGAGATGATATAGAGGGCCACGTCTTTGGCTGTCACTCCAGGAGCAAGCTGCCCCTCCACGTTGATACGCATTGTCTTCGGTTTTGCCTGAAGTAGACATTGGGTGGCGAGCACCATCTCCACCTCCGAAGTCCCGATACCGAAGGCTATACATCCAAGCGCTCCATGCGTGGATGTGTGGCTGTCTCCGCACAGCAATGTCTGTCCGGGAAGGGTCAGCCCGGTCTCAGGACCGATGACATGGATTATTCCATTGTGAGGATCGCATATATCAAAGAGCCTTAGACCGAATTCATCTGCATTGCGCCTGAGAGTCTCCACCTGGTTGCGAGAGACAGGATCAACGATAGGACTATCCTGATGCATCGTAGGTATATTGTGATCGGGAGCACAGAAAGTACGATCTTTCCTAAACACACCAAGACCTCTCTTCCTCAGACCGTCGAAAGCCTGAGGCGACGTCACCTCATGGCAATAATGGCGGTCGATGTAGATGATCGAAGAGTTCCCCCCGGTCTCACCCACCACATGGGCATCCCATATTTTATCGAATAATGTCTTTTTATCTGAATTCATAATTCACAGTTCATAATTCATAATTAAAGCGCGACATTACCTCAACCAGCATGACGATCATCGGACTGCCCCTCACACCGCTTTGTTGACCGCGTCAAGGA
The DNA here is from genome assembly GCA_029070945.1 of Muribaculaceae bacterium. Taxonomy (GTDB): domain Bacteria; phylum Bacteroidota; class Bacteroidia; order Bacteroidales; family Muribaculaceae; genus Lepagella. The sequence continues at coordinate 13,177 of JAIEBK010000101.1, read as the reverse complement.
ACGCCTCGGCCGATGCCGCGATTATGTCGCTGTTGGCGGCAAATCCGTTGTGGTTTACTCCGTCGCATTCCACCGTCATGTGGACCTTTCCCACATCGTTGCTTCCCTTATCGAATGCCTGGATGAGGAAATCCTTTATGAGCATCTTGCGGCTGATGATCTTCTTGATAGCGGTAATAGCGGCATCAACGGGGCCGTTGCCCGTGGCGCATGCCTCAAATTTCTCTCCCGCAATGTCAAGGCAGACACTCGCGACGGGCCGGAGTCCGACACCGCTCGACACCTGAAGATACTCAAGCTTGATTCTGTTGCGTGCCGTGCGGTGCTTGCCTGCGAGCATAAGCACGTCCTCATCGGTCACCTCACGCTTCCTGTCGGCAAGCTTAAGGAAGTTATCATAGCACTTGTCGAGTGCATCCTGCTCCATAGTCACGCCGAGCACTTCCAGACGATGCTTAAGTGCCGCGCGTCCGCTTCTGGCAGTCAGCACAATAGCGTTCTCGTCAATCCCCACATCCTTAGGATCTATGATTTCGTAGCTTTCACGGTTTTTAAGCACTCCGTCCTGATGTATACCTGAGGAGTGCGCGAAAGCGTTGCGTCCGACAATAGCCTTGTTGGGCTGCACGGGCATGTTCATCATACTTGACACCATTCGGCTGACAGAGGCGATCTTCCTCGTGTTGATATTGGTCTTGAAGTCAAGTTCCGGATGTGACCTGCATATCATCACCACTTCTTCAAGCGATGTATTCCCGGCCCTCTCGCCTATACCGTTGACTGTCACTTCTGCCTGACGTGCACCGTTTATGAGACCGGAAAGCGTATTGGCCGTAGCCATGCCGAGATCGTTGTGGCAATGAGTGGCTATCGTCACTTTGTGGATACCGTCGACATGCTCCATCAGATATTTAATCTTTTCCCCGAACTCACCCGGGAGGCAATAACCTGTAGTGTCAGGAATATTGATTACAGTGGCGCCGGCCTTAATGACAGCCTCAACCACCCGGGCGAGATACTCGTTATCCGTACGTCCTGCATCCTCCGCGTAGAACTGCACGTCTTCCACATACTGTTTGGCATATCTCACACATCCGATGGCCCTTTCGAGTATCTCCTCGGGAGTGGAATTGAATTTATATTTAATATGATAGGGCGATGTCCCGATGCCGGTATGGATTCTGGGATGCTTGGCGAAATGCAGTGCTTCCGCAGCTATCTTAATATCGGATTCCACCGCACGCGTAAGCGCGCATATAATAGGCCATGTGACGGCCTTGGAAATTTCCACCACAGATGTGAAGTCACCGGGACTTGACACCGGAAAACCGGCTTCGATAACATCTACACCCAGCCCCTCAAGCGCTTTGGCCACTTCCACCTTTTCCTGTGTATTCAGGCGGCAGCCCGGCACCTGCTCACCGTCGCGGAGCGTCGTATCGAAAATATAAATTCTATCACTCATATACCTGTAGAGTCAATTTGATAAAAAAGTTGCTATCCGTCGGCAAAAAATCAATACAAAAGTAACGACAATTCACAACAACGGATAATTTTTATTAGAATGCAAAGGTAAGAAATTTATGTATCATTTACAAACTAAATTAATGAATCATACGAATATTTTTGTAGAATACTCGATTTTTTGTTAATTTTGTAGTCATATAATTATAAAAGGCTACATAATATGAACGAACTGTTTTCTGTAAAAGATAAGGTAGTGGTCATCACCGGAGGCACCGGTGTGCTGGGGGCCTGCATAGGAGAATACCTTGCTCTTGAAGGCGCCAAGGTTGTGCTTATGGGGCGCCGTAAGGATGAAGGCGACAAGATCGTGGAGGAAATACGCTCAAAAGGCGGCGAAGCTATCTTCCTGACAACGGATGTCATGAACACCGAAAAGGTAGAAGAGAACTGCGCAGAAATAATTGCGAAATACGGTAAGGTAGACGCTTTGCTGAATGCAGCCGGAGGCAATATGCCGGGTGCTACAATCGCACCTACAGGCAATTTCTTCGACCTAAAGGTGCAGGAATTCGAGAAAGTGCTCGGCCTCAATCTTACAGGCACGGTTATTCCCACCCAGGTGTTCCTGAAACCAATGGTAGAGGCAGGTAAAGGCACTATCGTGAATTTCTCGTCAATGGCGGCCTTCCGCCCTATGACTCGTGTCTGCGGATATGCCGCCGCCAAGGCCGGCATAAGCAATTTTACGGCTTTTCTCGCCAATGAGGTGGCGACTAAATTCACTCCGGCCATCCGGGTAAACGCAATCGCTCCGGGTTTCTTCCTGACCAACCAGAACCGCGCGCTTCTCACCAATCCTGACGGATCGCTTACCGAACGCGGAGCCGACGTTATCCGTCAGACCCCGTTCAAGCGCTTCGGAAAGCCGGAAGAACTGTGCGGCACAATCCAGTATCTCATATCCGACGCATCGACATTCGTCACAGGCACTGTAGCGGTGGTAGACGGTGGATTCAACGCCTTCGCGATGTAATCCATTTTAATTGTGAATTAAGAATTTGGAATTTAGAGTTATTTATCGTTGAAAAAGAAGTTCAAGATAGAGGTTCCCGGCGGGGAGGAGAAAGTGCTGCTGCATACATGTTGCGCTCCATGCTCTTCTGCCATTGTGGAATGCCTGCTGCAGCATGGCATACGCCCTACGATCTTCTATTGCAATCCCAACATCTATCCCCTTGACGAGTATCTTAAGCGTAAGAACGAATGCACACGATATGCAGAAAGTCTCGGACTGGAGATAGTCGACGCAGACTATGACCATGAAGACTGGCTCGAATGCGTGAAGGGACTTGAAGATGAGCCGGAGCGTGGAGGACGTTGCCTCAAATGCTTTCGGATGCGGCTTCGCAAGACGGCAGAATATGCCCGCGACCATGGTTTCAAGGTCATCACCACTACCCTTGCGTCAAGCCGATGGAAAAGTCTCGGACAGATAGAGGAAGCCGGTCTCGACGCCTGCGCCGATATTCCCGAGGTGACCTATTGGACTCAGAACTGGCGGAAAGGAGGCCTGTCTGAACGCCGTGTGGCCATCATCAAGGAAATGAACTTCTACAACCAGACCTACTGCGGATGTGAATTCTCAATCCGGAATAATTGAGAATTGAGAATTGAGAATTTTGATTAAATTTCCCTTAGCTACTTAATTAATAATTTATCATTATATAACATGCAGACACTCACAAACACTGATTTCAACTTCAAAGGTCAGAAATCAGTATATCACGGCAAGGTTCGTGACGTATATGACATCGATGACAAATATCTCGTCATGGTCGCTACCGACCGTATCTCCGCTTTCGACGTCATCCTGCCCAAGGGCATCCCCTTCAAGGGACAGGTGCTCAACCAGATTGCAGCCCACTTTCTCAAGGCTACCGAGGATATTGTTCCCAACTGGCTCGTGACCGTTCCCGATCCCATGGTGACCATCGGCCTCAAGTGTCAGCCTCTTAAGATTGAAATGATTGTCCGCGGCTATCTTGCAGGCAGTGCATGGCGTGACTATGCCGCCGGAGCTCGTGAGATCTGCGGTGTAGCACTTCCTGACGGACTTAAGGAAAATCAGAAGCTCCCCCACCCTATACTCACTCCCACCACTAAGGCGGATGAGGGTCATGACCTCAATATCTCCCACGACGAGATCATCGCACAGGGACTCGTCAGCGAAGACGTTCTTGATCAGGTGGAGAAATACGCACTTGCCATCTTTGAGCGTGGCACACAGATGGCAGCCGAGCGCGGTCTTATCCTCGTCGACACGAAATATGAGTTCGGCCTGCTTGACGGTAAGGTGATACTCATCGACGAGATCCACACTCCCGACTCAAGCCGCTACTTCTATGCCGACACATATGAGGAACTATTTGAGAAGGGTCTTCCCCAGAAACAGCTCAGCAAGGAATTCGTACGCCAGTGGCTCATCGCCAACGGCTTCATGGGTAAGGAAGGACAGAAAGTTCCTGAGATGACTGACGAATACTGCAAGGAAGTAAGCGACCGCTACATCGAGCTCTACGAGCACATCACCGGCCTGAAGTTTGACAAGCAACCGTGCGACAACCTCTCCGACCGCATCGAGCACAATGTAGCCGAAGCCCTCAAGACCCTCTGATCCCAGTAACAGTCCAGAATTAAAGATGGGACTGTGTCGTAATTAAGATTTACGGCGCAGTCCCATCTG
>JAIEBK010000101.1:7693-8867 GCA_029070945.1 Muribaculaceae bacterium | reverse complement strand
AGTATTCTTCAGTAGGAATGGGGATCTTCCTCCATGTCTTTGGGAGTCATGGGAGTGGCGTTCATCTTGCTCCAGACATACCAGATGTAGAGGATCACTACCGGAACGAGGAGCGATACCCATGACATCACGGTCAGAGTGAACTCCGTGCTGCTGCTGTTGGCAATCGAAAGGGATGACTGCGGATCAGTCAGAGATGGCATGTAGCAGGTATCGTTGTAGGCAAGATCGCAGAGAAGGCTCACGATAGTGATGATAGTGCCGACTCCTGTCCACCAAATGCCTCCCTTATATTCTTTCTTAAAGGCAGTGAGGGCAAAACCTACAAGCACGAGCACCACACCAATAAGAAGAGCCGCAAGGATCCACCACATCTCGATCAGGTTGATGGCATATTTATAAGCCACAGCCACTACATTGCCCTCGGCATCTACCCCATAACCGTCGGATGTAAGAATGACAGCCACGAGCGCAAGGAAAAGCACCACAAAGATCAATCCGTTGAGAATGGCTTTATTCCTGACAGCATTAAAGAATTTCGGTCCGTCATCGATAGAGTTCATGAGATAGAGGGCGGCATTCATGCGGGCAAGGAAGAAGAGCGTAAAACCAACAAGAAGGTTTTTCCAGCAAGCAATAGCCTCAAGGCCGTGCGAGGGAGCCCAAACAGAGATGACGGGAGCATTCCCGTCAAGAATGTTGCCGCGTGTGACGGTAAACTCGCCACCGAAGAAGAGAATACCGACAGCAACACCGATAAGGACACATCCTACCACACCATTGATGAGGAGGAAAGCATCATAGGTGCGTGTGCCATAAAGATTGCCTGATTTCCTGCGGAACTCATAGCTTACTGCCTGCAACACGAAGCTGAAGAGTATCGCCATCCAGAGCCAATAGGCACCTCCGAACGATGTGGAATAAAACAAGGGGAAGGATGCGAAAAATGCTCCGCCAAACACCACAAGTGTAGTGAATGTAAGTTCCCACTTGCGTCCGAGGGAATTCACGATAAGGTTTTTCGCCAACGAGCCGCGGGTTTCAAGCAATAGACTCTGACCGCCCTGCACGAAAAGCATAAATACGAGGGCTCCACCGAGCACTGCGATGAGAAGCCACCAATATATCTGTAATGTTTCCATTGTTTTTTATTTATTAGAGGTTTAGGAGGGTT
>JAIEBK010000101.1:5376-7593 GCA_029070945.1 Muribaculaceae bacterium | reverse complement strand
TAAACCAATTATGTTATTCGGTGATTTCCCTCTCTGATCCTTTCTTTACCTCTTTGACCATAATCGAGATCTCAGCGGCGATCAGCGCAGCAAACACAACAGCAAAAAGCCAGAAAGTGAGCTGTACGGACTGTGCGGTCACGGCCGATACGGCAGCCTGTACCGGAAGAATATCCTGAATGGTCCAAGGCTGACGACCTACCTCGGCAACGATCCAACCGGCCTCACTGCATATCCACACTACGGGGATACTTAGAACGCCGACCCAACGTGCAATACGGGTGTCAAACCATTCCGGTTTCTTATACACCACAAAAAGTGCGACTATCAGAAGCAACAGCAGATAACCACCTGCAGCCACCATGATATGGAAGGAGTAGAATGTCAATGCTACCGGAGGAATAGCATCCTGTGGAGAATTGAAATATCCATAGCCGAAGAAACTGTAGTTGGCTTTGATTCGGGCAAGAGCGTCGGCGAGCGCTGCATTATCTCCGGCCTTACGGGCTGCCTCATAGTCACGGAGTGCCTGCTGAGCGGCCTTACCTATCTCTATTCTCTCGGCATAGCTTATTGTGTTGATGGTGTCACCCTGCGGAGTCAGCGCGATGCCATCGATAAGATCATCAATACCGGGCACAAAACTGTTGGCGTCATGGTTGGCAAGAATAGAGAGTCCTTTGGGTATCGCGATCTTGCACTTCACATCCCTGTCTTTCTCATCCACTATTCCGAATCCGATAAGTTCCTGACCTACCTCTCCGCGATACAGTCCCTCCATAGCGGCGAGCTTCATAGGCTGAACGCGGGCAACCTCCACGGCAGAGCCGTCACCGGTCCACATCGTGAGTATGATACCTATCAGGCCTATCCAGCCGGCAACTTTAACTGAGTCCTTAGCCATCTGAAGATTCTTACCCTTAGCTGCTATGATGCAGCTTACACCTATCACAAACACCGCAGCAAGCACCCAACCGCTCGTAACGGCATGGAAAAACTTATTGATGGCGACAGGCGATGTGGCGACCGCAATGAAGTCAGACATGACGTTGCGCATCTGATCTGGATCGAACTCCATACCTACAGGATACTGCATCCATGCGTTGGCAATAAGGATCCAAAGGGCTGAGAGCGATACTCCTATAGACACAAGCCAGGTGGAGGCAAGATGGAATCCGGGAGAAACTTTCTTCCATCCGAAGAACATCACGGCAAAGAACGTCGCCTCCATAAAGAAAGCGAGAAGGCCCTCGATGGCGAGAGGAGCACCGAAGATGTCGCCTACAAACCAGCTGTAGTTTGACCAGTTGGTGCCGAACTCAAACTCAAGAATGATACCGGTGGCTACTCCGATGGCGAAGTTGATGGCAAAGAGAGTCATCCAGAATTTCTCTGTCTTGAGCCACTTCTCGGATTTTGTACGGTAATAGATCGTCTCCATGACTGCGATGATAAGGCTTATACCTATCGTAAGCGGGACGAAAAGCCAGTGGACTATGGCGGTCAACGCGAACTGAAGCCTCGACCAGTCTACTACTTGAATCAAATCTTCCATGGTTTTTATTTATTTTTTAAGTTGATTGTCAACGTGTGGTCAGCTGCTCGGCTACGGCTCTCGCCCGGTCATCGTCATTGTCATAATTCTCCTTCAGCAGATCCGGAAAGAAGAATAGCTTGAAGACCAAAAAGAGAAGTGCGGCCTTGATCAGGATAATCGCCCACAATTTGCGTCCGACAGTCATATTCCTAAAACCGTCAACGTAGAGATCCACTACTTTTCTCGCTGTGTCTTTGATTGAATCCATAATCATTTGTTAAGTAGCTGTTCAAACTAAAACATTTGACCAGATACTAAAAAAATTGAATTTAATACGCAAAGATAGCAAACTGATATGACATATGCAAAAAACAACCCTGTGTTTTCTTCTTTTTATCGGAAATAATGTTCTACAACATAAAAAATGCCGCACAATCACAGAGATTATGCGGCATTATCAGATTCTTGTATGAACTGCTCAGGACGCACAGACCATGCGTCCCTACCGTTAATTATTTCATATCTTTGACAGCACCTGACACCTTGAGGGCGTCGTAGGCGCGGGCTGCCTTGGCGCGTGCCTCATCTATAGACGCACCACGGGCAAGGATGACGCCCATACGGCGATGTCCGTGCACCTCAGGCTTGCCGAAGATACGCATCTGAGTGCCAGGCTCAGC
>JAIEBK010000101.1:0-5276 GCA_029070945.1 Muribaculaceae bacterium | reverse complement strand
ACGAATCCTTCCACTATCACGCGGCCGGCGCCGGCACGACCTCCTTCCTGAGCCTCCTTCCAGGCATGGTCAATCTGATCAGGATTCTTGATAACACTCTGTCCATGTCCGGATGAGCTCATGATTGGCTTTACCACACAGGGAATGCCGATTTCCTTCACAGCCTCGTCGAATTCCTCTCGAGTGGATGCAAAGCGATATGGAGATGTCCTGATACCAAGTTCCTCATGAGCGAGCCGGCGTATTCCCTCACGGTTCATTGTAAGCCATGCAGCCCTCGCCGTAGGAGTCACATTATAACCTTCCTTCTCGAGTTCAACGAGTGTGGACGTGGCAATAGCCTCGATCTCAGGAATAATATGGTCAGGCTTTTCAAGCTCCACTATGCGGCGCAGCTCCTCTCCGTCGAGCATGTTGAACACATAGCAACGGTGGGCCACCTGCATTGCCGGAGCACCAGCATACTTATCGCAGGCCACGACCTCCACACCAAGACGCTGCAGCTCAAGAGCCACTTCCTTACCGAGTTCGCCGCTGCCGAGGAGCATCGCCTTGCGCCCCTTCGGAGTCATAACACTTCCAATCTTTGCCATTTCTTACCTAATCTTTTAGAATTAAAATGCAAAATTAATGAATTTCGGCAATACGCACAAACGTATTGCTTATTTATTTCGAGGTAAGCTTTACCGAAGCCGGCTTCAGGCCCTTGGCCGAAGCTTTAAGTGAGGAACCTCCTTTTTTGCCGGTAGATTTCACGACAGCCATAGCCCGACCTTTCCATGTCGTGGCTGTGGAATCATAATAGGGATCCGGATCCTTAAGAAGAGCGTTGCCGGCGGCTTTCAGGGTAGCGTTTCCGGACACGGCAAACTCAAGCGGGAACTCAGCATCAGGCACTACCCTGCCCTCAGCATCGACAACCTCGGCTATGACATAGACAAGATCCTGATTGTCGGCATTCATAGCGGTCTTATCAGGAGTAAGGCGGATAGCCACAGGATCTCCGGCGGTAGAGAGAGTGACATTATCCACCTCATTACCGTATTTGTCTACACCTACAGCCTTCAATGTGCCCGGAGCATAAGCTATCTCGAACACTGCCAGACAGTCATTGGCCTCACCGGCTTCTTTTTCTCCCATAAGCTGATCGTTGAGATAAAGGCGTACTTTCGGATACCGGCTCTGAACCTCCACCTCTATCGGCTTACCCTCATGGCCTTTCCAGTTCCATGATTCCCATGTAGGCCAGACACTCCACATGGTTGTCCTCACCTCACCGTAATATCCGTTGGGTTCGCGGACAGCCATATATAGCTGTTCATCATCATTATAGAGCATATCCCGGTAATGGGAAATCGGCTTGCGCCATCCTGTTATGTCCACATCGCCGCAATAGGAACCGTGCCAGGGCCACTGGTAGGCCATCCACTGCTCACCCTCGGTCTCTCCTTTGTAGAAGTTACGTCCAAGTCCGGACTCACCGAGATAGTCAAGGCCGGTCCATACAAAATCACCTATCACATACGGATTATCCTTCACCTTATGCCAGTTGGATGCGGCATCGCGCGGATAAGACTCCGTCTGCCACATCACACGCTCCGGACAGCGCTCATGATCGCTTTCAGACTTATGTATCATATAGTTGTAGCCGACAATATCGAGAGCCTCAGCATGTGGATCATAGATTTCCCAGTCACGATCCCATGCGCAGAGAGCCTCCGTCACAGGACGAGTAGGATCAAGACGACGGCATTCATTGGCAAAACTGCGCGCTGTAGTGATCACTCCGATATGCTTTCGCTCTATCACCTCATTGCCGATACTCCAGGCTATGATAGAAGGATGGTTACGGTCTCGACGTACCATGTCGCCGACATCCTTAACACCCCATTCATCTATCCAGAGATGATAGTCTCCGGCGTTCTTCTGATCGCGCCATCCGTCAAAGGCCTCATCAATCACAAGAATGCCCTGTCGGTCGCATTCGTCAAGGAATGCAGGAGACGGAAGATTATGACTCGTCCGGATTGCATTGAATCCGGCTTCTTTCATAAGACGAACTTTTCTCGCCTCGGCAGCATCGTAAGAGGCGGCGCCAAGCACTCCATTGTCATGATGGACACACGCACCATTGAGCAAGACAGGCTCACCGTTAAGCTTAAAGCCTTCGGAAGCAGAATATGAAATAGTACGGATTCCGAATGTCTCCTTCACATTGTCGATGACAGTGCCTCCATCCTTCAAAGCGAGTTCAAGAGTATACAGTGACGGGGAATCCGGACTCCACAACATGGGATCGTTAACCTTAAGGGTTCCGCCAGCTTCCGATGATCTGACGGGAACGACTGATGACGCCACGACAGCACCCGACGGATCAAGAACCTTCACCTCTGCCTCCAGTGACTTACCTTCAGGAAGACCGTCAATCTCAAACTTCACGTCGACCGTAGCTTCAGACTTATTTACAGCGGGTGTAGTGATGAAAAGCGACCACGGAGCCACGGCTATCTCACCGGTCTTAATAAGACGGACGTGACGGTAGATTCCGGAACCGGTATACCAGCGTCCGCTTCTCCCATGGGAGCTGTCCACATCCACCTCAATGGTGTTGACACCGGCATGCAGATAAGGAGTTATGTCATAAATGACCGATGAATAGCCATAGGGACGGAAACCGACTTCCTTACCGTTGACCTTGAGTGTCCATCGCTCATAAACACCCTCGAACAGCAGTGAATATTTCGAATCTGCGAGATCCTTGGCGGTAAGGTTTATTTTCTTCTCATACGTCCCCTTTCCTCTTGTGACGAAACCACCCTCATTATGGGCAGATGCCTTACTGTCAAACGGGAGTTCAATGCTCCAGTCATGCGGAAGGTCGACAGTCTTTGTGAAAGGCTGAACCAAAGATCCGGAGTCAGGAACAAGAGAGAAAGTCCATCCATCGTCAAGCAGGCGGGATTCCCGGGCAAACGACGGAAGGGCAAGAACAGAGGCTGCGGCGGCAGCCAGAATCATTTTGTGTTTAAGCATGGTGTTGATATTGTTGTTAAGCTTCGGACTGAAAAGCCTTAAGCACTGATTTACCCATTAAAGTGCAAATTTAATGATTTTTTATGAAAAAATAGTGTTCCGCCATCAAATTCCGAGAAAATTGAGCCTTTTCGAGGATGAAGTTGTTATATTAGCGTACTTTTAACCTTATCAACTATATTATTATGAAAACATCGGATCGCATTCGCCATTTCTTTCATGTCGTGTCAAACGTGAGACCGATCATATGGATCGGATCATACATAGCTCTGGTGCCGGTATTCGCAGTCCTTTACTGGATTCTTCCGGACGGACAATTCAGGATTCCGGACGGTGCCGGAACAGATTTCGGATCATGGCTCTACTACAGTATTGTGACCATCACCACCCTCGGCTTCGGTGACTATACACCGGCCCATGGTCTGGCCCAGTGTGTGACTGCCGTAGAGGTGATGTGCGGATTGACTATATTGGGATTCTTCCTGAACGCTGTCGGCTCCATGAAATCAGAGATAGATGTCACCTCCGAGATCGAGAAGCAGCGTCAGCTGCATTCCGCAGCTGAAAGGGATAAGCTCATCAAGATGCGACCTCTGCTTCTGAAGCGTCTTGACACTTTCATCTATCACTGCGAGAACAATGCCTCACAAAACCAGCTGACACGTTCCGCATTCAATATCTCGCTCGCACTTGACTCGCTGCAGACCAGAGTCGACCTTACAGAATGGCCGGAACTACTTGAAAGCTGCTTCACCCTTGTGGCCGACTGCCAGCTATTCACTGACGAGAAAGCTATCGGAAAGGAGTCGGAATCCACCGGAATTACAGAATCACAGAATTCATTCACGGCCTCCGCTTCAGAAACAGCAAGAAGAATTCAGACATTGCTGTCTGAGATAGCCGCATAATGAATCATTTCCAAACATTTTTGAGAAAAATCGAGGATATTTGAAAACTTTTTCGTAAATTTGCGATTGAATGTCAAGCAAGGCATTCAATCGCGTTTTTTAACTTTAAGTCATTTTCTCAACTATGTATCAAAGACAAGTTACTTTCAAGGAGGCCGTCGTAAGTGCGATTCAGCAGAACTACTGCAATTTCAGCGGCCGTGCCTCACGCTCGGAGTACTGGTGGTTCTGTCTCTTCAACTTTATCCTTTCAACAGTCATCGGCATCGCATTCTGCTGGAGCCAGGACACCCTCAACATCGTATCATGCATCGTCAATCTCGCGCTGCTTCTGCCAAGTCTCGGACTTGCCGTGCGACGACTCCATGATATTGACAAAAGCGGATGGTGGCTACTCATAGCCCTCATCCCCATCATAGGCTGGATTCTACTGATTGTATGGTATTGCAAAGACAGCCAGATGGAAACCAACCAATATGGTCCCGTGCCAAATCTTGTTGGTTGAATACTGAATTATAAAAATGGCCTTACTAAGTAAGGCCATTTTTATAATTTTAAATTGCGGCTGATCATTCCTGCACACACTTTTTGAGTCTGTTTTTTCGATATTCCCTCAGTTCTTCGAGATAACTTGCCGTAATCACGCCTGAAGGGAGAGCGATGATCGCAACGCCAAACAATGAAGAGAGCATCGATACTACCCTTCCGATATCTGTGACTGGACACAAGTCACCATATCCCACAGTGGTCAGCGTCACTGTAGCCCAATAAAGCGCATCAAAAAACGAGTGGAATGTCTCCGCTCCGGTGTTGGGATTGATATGAGGCTCGGCATTAAACATGACCAGCGCAGTAATGAAAATATAGAACAGGGCAAGCATCAGAACAGACAGAAGCACATCCTTTTCCTTACTCAAAACACGCAGGAAAATAGTTATCTTATCCGAATAACGGAATATCTTCAGTAGCCGTACGATCTTAAACAACCTTGTTAACCTCAGAAGTTTGAATTCAGGACTTATCAGATTCAATCCCGGGAGTATTGACAGAAGGTCGATAATCGCCATAGGGGTAAAGGGATATATAAAATATGACATCCATCCCCTCTTCAATTGAATATCAGAAGTATATAAGCGCAGCAGATAGTCGATTATAAAGGCAGATACAGTGACGGTCTCAATTATCCTGAAAACGGGATAATCCTCTATAAACATAAGAGGAATAATACTTGCGAAAATCATAACAAGCATATACCAGTCATAAATTCGACTGGCAAGCATTCCCTTACGATCCCTGTTGATAAGATTATAAATTTTCTGTTGCAACATAATTATC
>JAIEBK010000100.1:5482-12283 GCA_029070945.1 Muribaculaceae bacterium | reverse complement strand
ATTCTCAATTCCCCATTCTCAATTCTAAATTAAAAAATCACTCCACATACAGCACCAGTCCCTTAAGGTATTCTCCCTCGGGATGTGAGATGTCGATGGGATGGTCGGCCGGCTGAGTAAGCTGATGCAGTATTCTTACTTTCCTGCCCGATTTTGCCGCGGCGCTGAATACGGCCAGGCGGAATGCCTCGCGTGTCACGACCTGGGAGCATGAGAAGGTGAACAGCACCCCTCCCGGCTTGATCTTTTCGAATGCCTTTGTGTTGAGCTTGCGGTAGCCGATCAGTCCGTTCTTGAGTGCCGAGCGGTGTTTTGCGAAAGCCGGCGGATCAAGTATTATGAGATCGTACTCCTTGTCAGGCATGTCGTTAAGGAATTTGAAGGCATCCACTGCGCATGTCCTGTGGCGTGGATCGCCGGGAAAGTTGAGCTCTATATTTGCGTCCGTCAGCGCAGCCGCCTTAGTTGATGAGTCTACGGATACCACGCTTTCGGCTCCTCCGCGCATTGCATAGACAGAGAATCCACCTGTATAGCAGAACATGTTGAGCACCTTGCGTCCTTTTGCGAACTTCTCGAGAAGAGCGCGGTTCTCGCGCTGATCGACGAAAAATCCCGTCTTCTGTCCGCGCAGCCAGTCTATATTGAACAGAAGACCGTTTTCGGTAGCTATATTCCCGTCGTAGCCTCCTACGAGATATTCGTTTTCCGGGTCAAGGTTCGCTTTGTAGGGGAGTGTGGTCTCGCTCTTGTAGTATACGTTGCGTATTCTGGCGTCCGGAATCGCAATGAGGGCCTCGGCTATGCGGCGGCGTTCGAAATGCATTCCCGGACTGTGAGCCTGGATCACAGCCGTGTCGCCGTATATATCGATCACGAGACCCGGCAGGAAATCCCCCTCTCCGTGTACGAGACGGAAGCAGTCGTTGTCCGGGCGGATGAGACCTAATGTCTGGCGCAGGCGGAAGGCGGCGTCGAGTCTGCGGTGGAAGAAGTCGTCGGGAAGCGTGTCCGTACCGAATTCAAGAATACGCACTGCTATTGAGCCGATCTGATAATGGCCTGTGCCAAGCACAGTGCCGTCGGCACCCTTCACTACGGCGAGGTCTCCTTCCTCTATTCCCTCGGGTAAGCGGGCGATTGCGCCGGAAAATACCCAGGGATGATGGCGGAGAATACTTTCTTCCTTTCCTTTCTTTAATATTATCTCATTCATTTCTATTTTACTTGAAGAAGAATCTTACTATATCCATTCCGTTGGCGTAGATAAGCAGTGCTATGAGAAGCACCATGCCTGTCATCTGAGCGTATTCCAGAAATTTATCGGATGGCTTTCTGCGGAAGATCACCTCATAGAGCAGGAACAGGACGTGTCCTCCGTCGAGAGCCGGTATCGGAAGGATATTCATGAATGCGAGCGCCACCGACAGGAACGCCGCTATGTTCCAGAATGCTATCCAGTCCCACGATTCGGGGAAGATACTGCCTATTGCGCCGAATCCACCTACCGACTTCGCTCCTTCCTTTGTGAATACAAGCTTCATGCTCTTTACGTAGCTTGTCAGTCGGTCCACACCCATCTCGACTCCACGTGGCACGGACGTGAAAAGATTATATTTCTTTTCCTTGACGTTGAAGAATGCCGATGGGTCTACTTCCAGTCCCACTCCCATCTTGGAGTTGTCGGAAAGTTGCACCGGGAGAGTGATGGTGTCATTGGCAGAGCCATTGGCGCGCACCACAGTGAGATCGATCGTCTCGTTGCCATGTCCTTCGAGAGTGGAGAGGAACTCTGTAAGCGATGCCGTAGGGGTTCCGTTGATGGCTATGACCTCGTCTTTCTCCTTCACTCCTGCTTTGGCTGCCCCTTCACCCGGCATCACCTGTGTGATACGTGTCGGAATCCGGTAGGTGAAGAAATTTATGGTGGCGTTTTCACTCTTCATCTCTTTATCGAGATCGAAGATGAAGTTTTCAGGAATTTCGAGTGTCACTTCCTTGCCGTCGCGCAAGACGGTCACTTCCTTAGCCTGCATCATTTTAAGTCGGTCTTCCGTCGGAAGCCCGTCAAGCGCTTCTCCGTCTGCCTTCACCGGCATGTCGCCGTTGCGGAATCCTGCGTTCTGCGCGGCCTGAGAGTAGTCCAGACCCATTCTTGCATCCGACAGGGCAACATATTTCTCACCTGTGGCATATACAATGCCGGCATAGATGATTATGGCAAGAAGGAAATTGAAGAGAACGCCTGCTATCATGACGAGAAGACGCTGCCATGCCGGCTTGCTCCGGAATTCGTACGGTTTGGCAGGCTGTTTCATCTGCTCGGTATCCATTGACTCATCGATCATGCCTGATATCTTGCAATAGCCGCCGAGCGGCACCCAGCCTATACCGTATTCCGTATCGTTCCAGAATCCCGACTTCTTTTTCTTGCCTCCGTCGAGGTTGTCAGCTTCTTGGCTCTCATTGTCTTCCGATGCGCCGGGAAGGTTTTTCTGTTTGCCTAAACCTCCGATATATTTACCCGGCTTCCATTTGAACAGTTCTTTCCAGGGGTCAAAAAAGATGTAGAATTTTTCCACCCTTATGCCGAAAAGACGGGCGAAGAGGAAATGACCGAACTCATGTATTATTATCAAAATGGCGAGCGCAAGCACCAGCTGGGCCGCCTTTATCCAGAATGTTTCCAATTGTCGTTGATTTTATTTATTTTAGTTCTTTGTTCGGGTAGATTTATCATGACATATCATGTGGGGCAGCATGCTGTGTCATGAGTGGGGATGATCATTTTATCAGACCCTCTGCGATAGCTCTTGCTTCCGCGTTGGTCGCTATGAGTGTGTCAAGATCAGTGTCAGGACTCCACGGGGTTTCCTCCATCGTCTTGCTCGCCACTACAGGCATATACGTGAAGCGAATCCTCCCTTCGAGAAAGGCCTGGACGGCAATCTCATTGGCTGCGTTGAGTATACATGGCATTGTGCCACCTTTTCGTATGGCTTCGAATGCATAGCCGAGCAGTGGAAATTTTTCCATGTCGGGACGCTCGAAGGTGAGTGTGGCATAGTCCTCCAGATGCATGGGCTTAGCCTCGGTATGCAGACGCGAAGGGTAGGAGAGGGCGTATCTGATCGGAGTGTGCATGTCGGGCACTCCAAGCTGTGCTTTTACGCTTCCGTCGCGGTATTCCACCATTGAATGCACTATCGATTGCGGATGCACCGCAACCTCTATCTGATCCGGACGGCAGTCAAACAGCCATCGGGCTTCGATCATCTCGAATCCTTTGTTCATCATTGAGGCCGAGTCGATGGTGACTTTCGCTCCCATGTCCCAGTTGGGATGCTTGAGGGCATCTGCGGGAGTCACTTCGGAAAGCTGTTCCTTCGAAAACTTTCTGAAAGGCCCTCCGCTTGCTGTTAGGATAATCTTGCGCATCTCATTGCGGTTTTCTCCTACAAGACATTGGAATATGGCGGAGTGCTCGCTGTCGACCGGTACGATATTGACGCCATGTTCCTTGCATAAACGTGTAATGAGTTCTCCGGCCACCACCAGTGTCTCCTTGTTTGACAGTGCTATTGTCTTTCCGCTCTTTATTGCTGATATTGTCGGAAGAAGTCCGCTGTATCCGACCATTGCGGTCACAACAGTATCTGTGACGGGATGCGCAGCGGCATCTTCGATAGCCTTGGCTCCGGCAGCGACTTCTACTCCGCTTCCACTGAGTGCATCCTTAAGAGGTTTATAATATTCTTCCTCTCCGATCACTACAAGATCCGGCCTGAATTTGAGAGCTTGGTCGGCAAGAAGTCGCCATTGTCTACGCGCCGTCAGAACGGAGGCCCTGAAAAGCTCCGGATATTCGGCTATTATGTCAAGGGTCTGGGTGCCGATGCTTCCGGTCGATCCCAATACTCCTATGTTCTTGATCTCACTCATCTATATTGCAGTTGTTTTCAATATTCCATTTTTTTCCGGCCATGATGATTTTTCATCATCACAGTTCCAGATACTTCCCGGGTTCCACGGGATTTCCGTCATACCACATCTCCATAAAGAAGAATCCTGATCCTATGGCGCCCCCTGATGCTCCGTGGGCGATCACACTCCCTCCGTCTACATGAGTTCCCGGTGACACAGCCGGAGTGCCCAGATGTGAATATCGGGATGCGAATCCGTTATCATGCTGGATCACTATGGCACTTCCTCCCTCGGGAGCAGGATTCTGTATGGCCAGTATGCGACCATCTGCGACCGCGCATATGGGAGCTGCTTTCGGAGTAAGTATACGCGGTTTGGTTGCGCTCTGCGAATGTTCTGATATCGTGGCGCCGTCTGCAACCGGATATATTCTTAGCTGGTCGGCCGCAAGGGGAGCGAGGATGGTTACGTTATATTGTTCGCGGTCTTTCATCTTTGAGATGAATTCTATTTCCCTCGGAGAGGCAGGAAGAAGAGAATCCGGCGGCAGCTCGTTGGGCGAAGTGACGTTCAGTATGCTGTCGGTCGGTGTACGGTCCGTGTTGAGTACGGTCAGGATGTTGGAGAGATAAAGATTGTTTATTCTGTAGGCTTCCCTGATGGAGTCGATTCTGAGCAACCCTTCTTTCGCTTCAGTGCGTTCCCCTCGCTTAAGATAGCCCGGAAGCAGTGTCCTGACCGGGGTTGCCATTATCAGCAAGGCGGTAAAGATGATGAGAAGCAGTCCGAAGATTATTCCTCCGGTCCAAAGCATGGCCGGAGACACACTGACAGAGGCAACTTGCCTGAGCCGCGATTCATCTTCGATAGCTATTCGGTATCTCTTTTTTGCTTTCATCCTTCTTTTTCCGACACTTACTTTCAGCCTCTATGTTCCTCTGCGCAGAATAACATCCGATGTGTCGCACGTTTAAACGCGCAAATATAATCAAAAATCTCCAATTATTCAAATAGTAGAAGCCTAAAATGCCGATAAAGACCCTTTATTGCCCTGCCCGGCATTACTAAACCTGCGGCACACTATCGAAGATGTATTCCGGAACGTACAGCATAAAACTCACAATGTACACATCGAAAAACATGTTATAGAGCATATTTGACTGTTTTTGTGGAAAAATTCCAAAAATAATCATTAGATTCTTTGGTGGAATGGATAAAACGATTTATATTTGCAATTGAAAATAGACGTTCCGTCAATGTTAAATAACATGATGGAGCCGGAAACACGAAAATTAATCTTAAAGTCAATAGCCAAATGAACATCAATGAAATCATGGCCGGTCTCGAGGCCAAACATCCCGGTGAGAATGAATTCCTTCAGGCTGTGAAGGAAGTGCTTCTCTCTGTTGAGGACGTATACAATCAGCACCCCGAATATGAGAAGGCCCGCATCATCGAGCGCATGGTGGAACCGGACCGTATCTTTACTTTCCGCGTCACCTGGGTAGACGACAAGGGTGAGGTGCAGAACAATATAGGATATCGGGTTCAGTTCAACAACGCTATCGGCCCTTACAAGGGTGGTATCCGTTTCCACGCGAGTGTAAATCTTTCTATTCTTAAGTTCCTCGGTTTCGAGCAGACTTTCAAGAACGCTCTCACCACTCTGCCGATGGGTGGCGCAAAGGGTGGCTCCGATTTCTCTCCACGAGGAAAGAGCGATGCCGAGATCATGCGTTTCTGCCAGGCGTTCGTGCTTGAGCTCTGGCGCAACCTCGGCCCGGACCGTGATGTTCCCGCAGGTGACATAGGTGTCGGCGGCCGTGAGGTAGGCTATATGTATGGTATGTATAAGAAACTCGCCCGCGAGAATACCGGTACGTTCACAGGCAAGGGTCTCAGCTTCGGCGGTAGCCGTCTGCGTCCGGAGGCTACCGGATATGGTGCCATCTATTTCGTACAGAATGTGCTTAAGAAAATCTGGGGTGAGGAGCTCGCCGGCAAGACTATCGCGATATCCGGATTCGGAAACGTGGCATGGGGCGCAGCCAAGAAGGCTACCGCTCTCGGAGCAAAGGTTGTCACCATCTCGGGTCCTGACGGCTATGTCTATGATCCGGAAGGTCTGAACGATGAGAAGATCGAATATCTGCTCGAGCTTCGGGCTTCAGGCAATGATATAGTTGAGCCTTATGTGGAGATGTTCCCGGAGGCTAAGTTCTTCCCCGGCAAGAAACCCTGGGAGCAGAAGGTGGACATCGCTCTTCCGTGCGCAACCCAGAACGAGCTTAACGGCGAAGATGCAAAGCAGCTTATCGCCAACGGTGTTCAGCTCTGTGCTGAAGTGTCAAACATGGGATGTACTCCCGAAGCCATCGATGCATTTATCGCCAATAAGACTGTATATTGCCCGGGTAAGGCTGCCAATGCCGGTGGCGTAGGCGTATCTGGCCTTGAG
The DNA here is from genome assembly GCA_029070945.1 of Muribaculaceae bacterium. GTDB lineage: Bacteria > Bacteroidota > Bacteroidia > Bacteroidales > Muribaculaceae > Lepagella. The sequence goes on along the minus strand of JAIEBK010000100.1, from coordinate 5,901 downwards.
ATGAGCCAGGATGCCGAGCATCTTCAGTGGAGTGCCGACGAGGTCGACCATCGTCTGCATACCATGATGAGCGATATCCACAACGCATGTGTAGAGCATGGCACTCAGCCTGACGGCTATATCAACTACATGAAGGGCGCCAACATCGCCGGTTTCCTCAAGGTTGCCGACGCCATGATGGGCCAGGGCATCATCTAAACTGTCGCAGGAAAATAAATATGTAAGTAAGGACGCACGTTTTGTGCGTCCTTTTTTTTCGATTTTTTTCCGAATACTTGTTATATTCGGAAAAAAATATTAACTTTGCACTCGCAATAGCAAGCCACTATAGCTTAGTTGGTAGAGTATCTCATTCGTAACGAGAAGGTCGTGGGTTCGAGTCCCACTAGTGGCTCAGGAAAAGAGAGGCATTGGAATCA
>JAIEBK010000100.1:0-5382 GCA_029070945.1 Muribaculaceae bacterium | reverse complement strand
ATTCAAAATTCAAAATTCAAAATTATTTAATCAGGAAATGATCGCCGGACTCCTTGACGATGTTTTCGTAATATCTCTTGTCATAGCCCGGGAAGTCAGGAGAGGCTGGAAGTCCGTAGTCGTTGCGCTTGAAGCTGCCGTCTTCGTTCTGTTTCTTCACGTTGCCGTCAAGGAATTTCACCATCAGGAACTCAGCAAGCTGTCTGTAGCAGTCCGTCGCCTCCTTGGCAATGGCTGCGGCCTCGATATTCACATATGTTGTCAGCTGGCCCATCATGCCTGCCTCAGCGAGTGGAAGCAGTTGTGCTTCTGAAGCTTCTCTTGAGTCACGGTATTTTTCCTCAAGTCCGTTCTGGACCTTGCGTATGTCGGGGATCATGAGATCATAGCGGTTATAGGCCTGGTTTGCGACCCAGTTGTTCATCCAGAAGTTGGAGTTCATGTTGAATTCATAAAGATCTCCTACCGTGAACTGTGTCGGTACCTGAGTTAGCGAGCAGTAAAGAGGCATGTACACGCAGGTGTTGGTGTCATCTGTTCCGAACCAGAATATTCCCCCCACTGCATCCGGAAGCCATGAGCGGCTCTGCGAGATGAAGCTCCAGCCTGTCTGCTGGGTAGCTGTGGCGCGCTCCATGCAATATGTCTTGCCGTCCACGTCATACGACATCGGACGCCAGCGGTAGGGCACATGGTTGGGACCGGCTCCGACATCCTGTGTCATGTCGAGCGGCGTCCCCTCGAAATGGTCGCGCATGCACTCCTGCATGTCCTTGAGCGAGATCTTTCTGTCAGGCACTACGTAGAGGGGCATAGGATCATTGCTCTCTCCTGATATCCATGCGAAGTATTTGTCAAGGCTCGGGTCAAACTTCCTCATAAATGCCCATGCGCGTCCGTCGCAGGCGCGGCGGGTGGCGACATCATGTTCGCAGTAAGCGTCGGCAAATGAGAAATCAGAGTCCTTGCCGCTGAAATATCCGCGCTTGCGGGCGAATTCGATCATGTCTTTCGAATAGCGGATGTTTTTCTTGTCTTTCAGGTCTACCTGACGTATCCTCGGCTCATTGGCATGCGCGCATATTGCATCGTCGGGAATTCTGACGGCAATCCATACAGCCCCTTTCTCGGCTCCTTTTCCGATCATGTCCATCACCCACACTTCGTTTTTGTCGGCGATAGTGAATGATTCTCCTTCAGATGCATAGCCGTATTGCGCCACGAGACCTGTCATCACGTCGATAGCCTCGGGTGCGGATTTGGATCGCTCGAGGGCTATCTGAATCAAAGACCCGTAGTCGATGATGGCGTTTCCTGTGGTGTCGATGAGTTCCTCCCGTCCTCCCCATGTGGTTTCACCGATCGCAACCTGATACTGGTTCATGTTTCCTACGACATTATATGTCTCTTTCGGCTGCGGTATGTCACCGAGGTATTTGCCTGTATCCCATTCCACAACCTTACGCATCGCTCCCTCCTTGTGCACTGCCGCCGGGGTATGCGAAAGGTCTCCGTAGAGTGTATGAGAATCAGCCGCGTAAGTTATCATCACGCTGCCGTCGGTCGTGGCTTTCTTGCCGGCGATAAAGTTTGTGCATGCAAGGGCTGTAGCCGTTGATAATGCTATGGCCGCTAAGGCCGTTGATGTTCTTCTGTAATCCATGATTTTCAATGCGTGATGCAGAAAATTAAAAGGTCTTTATTGATGTCTTGCGGTAGCTGTAAGGGAATACCACCGTGATTGTGCGCTTCGCTGCGTCGTAGCTGTAGCCATACTGCCTGATTGCCTTTGCCGACACTGCTCGTTCAAGTTTCTGTCCGTCCAGTTCCACACCCTTCGGATTAGTTGTTCCGATTATCTCAAGGGTGATCATTCTCACTTCCGGCATTCCCTTGTAGCTCCCTTCAGAGTCGATGTTGACGTAGGTCTCGCTGCCCTGCTTTGATCCGCTGAAGGTGGTCAGCTGATACTCGCCGTCCTCAAGAGAGTTGGGAGATAGACGGTCGTCGTCGAAAAGCTGGTAGTTGCTCCATTCCTTTCTCGGGAAATATTTCACCGTAAGGAGCGCAGGGTCATATTCCGATGTGTTTTCGATTTTCTTCGGATATTGCGGTATGAAGCTTCCTGCTTTTACAAAGAGGGGAAGCGTATTGAGAGGAGCCGCCACCGTTGCTGTCGTGCCTCCGCGGTATGTCTTGGCGGGATTATTCCAGTCGATCCAGGTTCCGGCAGGGAAGATAACTTTCCTGCTTCTCGCGCCTTGTGTCATGACCGGGGCCACAAGTACTTCCTCGCCCCATAGATATTCGTCGCTTATGTCGGCATATTTATTCTTGTCTTCGTTGTCTCCGTGGAAGTTGACCGTACGCATCAGCGGCATGCCGTAGGCGGAGTTCTCATAGGCGAGGGTATAGTTATATGGCAGCCACTCATAGCGCATGCGTATGAATTTCTTGATGATGGCTTCCTGATTCGGGTAGTGGTAAGGCTCAGGACGGTCCTGCGCGTGTGTGCGGAGTATCGGGGAGAACGTACCGGCCTGTAGCCACCGCACGTAGAGTTCGGGATCATATGGTTTCTCCGGGTCGACGGCGAAACCGCCTACGTCATTGCTCATGTAGCCGAGTCCGGAGAGTCCGGAATTGAGCATCAGTTTGTTCTGGGCCTGAAGTCCTCCCCACGAGCGTGAGACGTCTGAAGTCCAGGGGAAGACGGCATAACGCTGCAGTCCGGTGGTGCCTCCGCGCATCATGAGCATAGGGCGCATCTCGGGGAAGTCCTTTCGCAGGCCGTCATATATCATCTTGCTCCACTCGTTGCCGTAGACGTTGTGAAATTCCTCTGCCGTCTCGCCATTGGCATGCACTATCTCGAGCGGATGCACCTCAGGCTCACCGAGGTCGCCCCACCAGCCGGAAAATCCTTCCGCTGTAAGGGGCTTCATACGGTTCCACATCCATTCGCGGGTAGCGGGATTGGCTATATCGAACATTCCGGCATCTCCCACCCAGGTCGTGACGTCTTTGGTCTTTCCTTCGGCGTCTTTGGTCAGGAGTCCTTTGCTTTCGAGAAGGGTGTAGTTGTCCATCGCTCCGGTCTTGTTTATATATGGCTGGTGGATAGGTACTACGTGTACTCCCTGCGCGTTAAGGTCGTCGAGCATCTTCTTGTGATCGGGCCATTGCTTTTTGTCCCACTCGAGGCGACCCATATCGGTCTCCACTCCATACCAGTAGAGGTCAAGCACCATGCCGTCTACCGGATAGTCGCGCTGCTTCAGGGAGTCAATGGCTCCGTAAGCCTCGTTCTGGTTGTGATAGCCGTATTTCGACGTGATGTAGCCCATCGTCCAGAATGGAGGAAGCGGTTGCTTTCCGGTCAGCTCGGTAAATGAGAACGTCGCTCCGGCCAGTGTCCCGTCGCCGCTGTTGATGAAATAGTAGCTCAGTGGTTTCCGTGATATCGTCCGGTAGAGTATGGTGTCCTCGCCGAGTGTCAGGCGTGATTTTGCGTAGTCATCTATCAGAAGGCCGAATCCGTTGTCGCTTACAAGATAAGGCATGTTGATGTTGGCCTGGCTCAGGCGTTCGTCTCCGTCGGTGTAGCCGTAGTTGGCGCGGTTCCACATCGTCATTTCCGTCCCGTTGAGTCTGAGGCCATGGCCTCTTTCGCCTGTGCCGTAGAAGTTATCTCCCTCCGGTGTCAGAAAGGTAAGTGTCTGTTCGCCTCCGTCAGCCTTTACGCCGTCAGCTTCTGAAAGAAGGAGATTTCCTTCCTGGTCGTAGAAGGTCACCTTGCCGTTAGTCTTGTTGACTTCCACTTTCGTAGTTGGAGACTCCACTGTAAATCTGTCGGCGTTCGCCCACGTATGTACAGAGACTTTCCGGTCGCCTGAAGGGCAGTTCATAGCGGCTGCCTGGGTCGGAGCCGGAGTCGGGGCGTCAAGGCTCTTCAGCTCGCATATCCTGAATATATCGTTGCTCAGGGGAATAACCTCGATCACTCCCTTGCCGGTAACAACCCGGTATGATTCGCTGTTCTTACACTCCGTATGTGCGGAGAAGGCGGCGACGGCCGTAGCCGCAGCCGCCATCGCTATGCAGATGGATGCTTTTCTCATAGTTCCAGATCTCCGTCTACGATAACGTGCCAGGGCAGGCCGTTGACTGCAAGCGTCTCGAGGAAGGGATCAGGATCAAATTCCTCTACGTTGTGTACGCCCGGCATCACCCATTTACCGGTCAGGAACATCATTGCTCCCACCATGGCCGGCACTCCTGTAGTGTAGCTTACTGCCTGTGCTCCGGTTTCCTTGTAGGCTTCCTCATGCGAGCAGTTGTTGTAGATGTAGTAGGTCGATTCCTTGCCCTGCTTGTCTATGCCACGTATGCGGCAGCCGATCGATGTCTCTCCGGTATAGTTTTCTCCGAGCGATCCCGGATCCGGAAGCACGGCCTTGAGGAACTGTATGGGGATTATTTCCTGTCCGTTGTACATCACCGGGTCTATGCGTGCCATGCCTATGTCCTGGATCACACGCAGGTGAGTCAGGTATTCCTGTCCGAACGTCATCCAGAAGCGGGCGCGTCTGATGGTAGGGAAATTCTGCACCAGGCTCTCGAGCTCCTCGTGGTAGAGAAGATAGCTTTCACGTTCCCCTATGTTGGGATAGTTGAGCGGCTTGTGTATCTCGAGGTTCTCGGTCTCAATCCATTTGCCGTCTTCCCAGTATTTACCCTTCTGGGTGATCTCGCGTATGTTGATCTCGGGATTGAAGTTTGTGGCGAATGCCTTGCCGTGGTTGCCGGCGTTGCAGTCCACGATGTCGAGATATTGCATCTCCTTGAAGTGATGCTTGGCTGCGTAGGCTGTGAAGACCGCGCTTACACCCGGGTCAAAACCGCATCCGAGGATAGCGGTCAGTCCGGCTTCTTCGAATCTCTTGCGGTAGGCCCACTGCCAGCTGTATTCGAAGTGAGCCTCCTCTTTGGGCTCGTAGTTGGCGGTGTCGAGATAGTTGACTCCGCACTTCAGGCAAGCCTCCATTATAGTGAGGTCCTGATAGGGGAGGGCTACGTTGATGCAGATGTCGGGCTTATGACGGTTGAAGAGTTCCACTATCTGGTCCACCTCGTCAGCGTCAACGCTGTCGGTGGTAATATTCTTCGCACCGATTTTAGCGGCGAGAGCGTCACATTTGGATTTGGTACGCGAGGCGATTACTATTTCATTAAACACCTCCGGATGCTGGGCGCACTTGTGAGCCACTACTGTGCCGACTCCGCCGGCGCCGATGATAACGACTTTTCCCATTCTTTATTTCTGTTCTTTTGGTTTTTGTCTGCAAAGATAATAAAAAAAATTGAGGTTTAGGCTCCTGC
>JAIEBK010000010.1:14759-16673 GCA_029070945.1 Muribaculaceae bacterium | reverse complement strand
TAGTTGAGGGAATGGCGGAGGCGGCGGCACATGCGCTCGTGACGGATGACCATGTAGAGAAGGAGGATATTCATTACCGTCACTTCAAATGCGAAATAAATCCATGGCATCTGCAGCACAAGAACCGAGATGAAGAGCGCCCAGCTGCGCACATTGAAGCTGAGGATGTTGGTGTATTTCATCAGCGGACGGCTATTCTCGCGAAAACGCTCTGCAAATGACTGCGGAATATGTGAATGATACTTCTCATAGAGGGCACGGCGCAGTTTCTGCATCTGCGGAGTGCAACGTTCCTGCGTACGTGTATAATTGGCATAGAAACCCATGACGAGTTTGCTGAAGAACTCCCTGCGCCATGACATGGAATGAAATTTCTTCCACAAAGCCTGAGCGTCTTCCAACTCGGATCCGGCCTTTCCCTTCAGGAAGAACAGATGAAACTGACGGTAGATATCCGCCATAGCGGCCTGCTGGGCATGACATATTCCGGCGAGCACAGCGAGCACCCATATCATCCATTTATGCGCCATGAAGAAATCAGAGGTATAATTCTCACGGAGACATATGGCGACGTAGATGGCCACAAACCAAAGGTCGGAGCTGACGCCGTCGAGTATGCGTCCGAGGCGGGAGTACTGCTTTGTCATACGTGCCAGCTGGCCGTCGGCGCTGTCGTATGAATTAGCCCATATCAGCAGGACCATACCGAGCAGGTTGATCCAGAAGTTATTGTAATAGAAGGCGATTCCCGCGCCTATACCTATAAATATAGAAGCGATTGTGATGGCGTTGGGATGAATGCCTAACTTACGGGCTATTACGGCCCATGTGAAACCAATGGGACGATAGAAAATGAGATCGAACCATTCTTCGGTATCGCTGCTCTTCAGGCTACCGCGATATTCTTCCTTTAAGCGTTGAAATCTTGATTTTTCCATTTTAGTTTTCATCGTTGTCGTCGTTGTCAACGTTGTCGTCGTTATCGTCGAGGGGACGAAGTGATTATCTGAGGGAGCGGAGGGCGTATGTCTTAGAGCGAAGGAAGCGTCCAAGTTCCTCCGGGCTTGAATTATGGGCCGCGATATCCTCCACGCTGATCGGATCGCCGATTGAGATATGAAGTTCCTTGCCCCTTTTTCTGAAAACCTCGGCGGGCAGCCGCAACGAACGCGCAGGCCAGCATACATGACCGAGAAAGTTAAACCACCAGCTGTTGCTGCCATGGAAGAAAATCGGGATAACAGGCACTTTTGCCTTTCCGATGATCTGGATGACGGACTTCTGCCACTCCCTGTCTTCAAGATGACCGTGGATATCAACCTTGCTCATGGCGCCGGCCGGGAAGAATCCGAGAGGATGACCGTCGCGTATCTGCCTCATGGCCTCGCGAATGCCATTGACCGAGACTTTCCGCTTTTCCGGATCGTCAGTGCTCAAGGCATCGACCGCTATAAAATTAGGCCGCATAGCGGAGATCTTATTCAGTATCATATTGACCATGACCTTAAAATCAGGAAAACGGCGTGTGACAAGATATATGAGCACAATGCCGTCAAGGGCTCCGAAAGGATGGTTGGATACGGTGATAAACCGTCCGTCGGGCATATTGTCAAGCACCTCGCGGCCATCAACACGCAGTCTGAGCCTGAAGTCTTCCTCCACCATATGCATGACGAAATCAGGACCGGGAGTGTCGCACCAACGGCCATGGACGGCATTCACCTCATCTACCTTAAGCCAATGCAGCAGACGCTCCACAAGCTTTCTATGGCCTTTCAGCTTAGGCACCATCTCAACGATATCGTCGTAGTTGAGGACATCGGGACGGATATTATGTTTCTCACGCATTTCAGCGTCTTGTTGTCGTTTATCTTCTTCAGTCATTTATTTATAATTGAGAATGGAGAATTAATT
>JAIEBK010000010.1:13197-14659 GCA_029070945.1 Muribaculaceae bacterium | reverse complement strand
GAGAATTTTGAATTGGGAATCAGTCTTTGTGGCGGATGTGGAGGAAGTCGAGAATGCGGGTCATGAACCGCACGGCATAAGGGTCGAAACGCGAAGGGCGGTAGACGAAATTGCGCTGGAGTATAAAATTCCAGAACCATGATACCAGCAACGACATCGCGAGTCGTGCCGCAGTATAGTATCCCGCAGGCTTGAAACCAAGTTCCTCGAGCGTGTTCCAACGCGTAAGCAGATAATAAAGTCCGTCAGTGCCGGCAGAATTAAGAATGAGGTTGCCTATCCATACAAGAGCATACTTCACCACGACAGCCTTCCATGAACAATTTTCTGCACGAAACGTGAACTTATAGCAAATTATACAGTTGACTATTCCTCCGGCTACGACACCGATGCCAGTAGCGAGCCATGAGAGATGCTGGTTGAATATCCAGTAGAACATCACGAAACCGACAAGGATGTCGACCCAGCCGGAAGCCTGACTGGAGACCGCGGAACGCAGGAATGTGGGCACCAATGACTTGCTCTTAAGCAAAGTATTGCCAAGATGCTTCAGCCCGTTTTCATGATTCTCGGCAGCAAGATTATTATTGTCAGATTCCATCAGAACTGATTTTTTCGGGATTATATGCTTTAGTCATGTCGCAAACTCCACAACAGGAATGCGAGAAAAGGATATTCACAGTTTTTTTCTTTTAGCCAGTGTCTTCTTAGTCCGGACCAGAACAGCCTTCGCGATCGCCCGCGCGGCTTCCTTGCGGATAGGCGCGAAACTCGGCCAGTCATCAAAATTCACAAGCCAGCACTCCCCCGCACCGTCGAGCACGATATCGCATCCGAACACATCAACATTCAGGACGCCGGCCGCCTTCATGCAGATATCCTTAACCCTCGCATGCAGCGACTCAGACATCTCTTCCTCCCGGGCATCGCTAAACGGCAGGAAAGAATGAAACCAACCGGAAGAGGCGATTCCATAACACCTGATCTTCTCTCCTACCACATCCCGGCTGACTACAGCCTTCCGTATATTACGGAAGAAGAACTCATGCAGGAGTTCCTGCGCCTCCTCGGCATGGCGGCATCTCGCTATGTCTTCGAGATGAAGCACCGGGGCCTCCCCTTTCTTCACCCAGCACGGGCCGAATCCGGCGTCGCGGAGACGCCGGCGTACGTCAACATCCGTATCGACGACGAAACAGCGAGGAAGCGGCAGATCCGCCTGCATCAGCAGACGCACCATAATCATGCGGACACAGTTCTCAATCCCATATCCGGAATTGACCACAATACGGCCCGAGTCTTCCAGACGCTGCAGCTTCTCTATGGCACGTTCGCCGCGACACATGGCGAGTATCACATCTTCAAGGATATTCGCACTGCAGAACTCCTCCTCCGAATAGACATTGACCAGACAGCCGCGCTTACGCAGTTCAGCCACGACAGCATGCAGAATCGCCGCATC
>JAIEBK010000010.1:3003-13097 GCA_029070945.1 Muribaculaceae bacterium | reverse complement strand
GCCTCGCGGTGCATGGCCCTGTTGCGCGTGAGGTCGATACCCTGATAGATAGCCTGGCGCATCGATGTGGGATCCGCCTCATTCTTTCCGGCTATATTGTATCCAGTACCGTGATCGGGACTTGTACGCACATATTTCAGGCCGGCAGTATAGTTGACGCCGTATTCCCTGGCAAGAGCCTTGAAGGGAGCAAGACCCTGGTCATGATACATGGCGACTATACCGTCAAACTTGGCGTAGTCGCCTGTACCAAAGAAGCCATCGGCAGCAAACGGGCCGAAGGCGAGTATTCCTTCCTCCACACACTCGGCAATGGCAGGCTCTATCTCGCGTATCTCCTCTGCTCCGAGAAGACCGTTGTCGCCGTTATGGGGATTGAGCGAAAGCACGGCAATACGAGGCTTATCCATCCGGAAATCCTGACGCAGGGCCGCGTCCATATTCATTATGGTGTTCTTTACCGATTCCTTCGTAATAGCGTCAGGCACATCGCGCAGAGCCTTATGGGTAGTGACAAGGGCTACCCTGATCTCATCGTCGAACAGAATCATGGTAGCCTTACCTTCGCCGTCGGCAAGACGATGCGCAAGAAACTCCGTATGACCGGGATAGGGGAACCTCTCGCTATAAACAGTCTTCTTATTGATGGGAGCGGTCACGATAAAGTCTATGTCGCCGTCTTCGAGAGCGACGCATGCCGCCTCAAGGGCGGCGACGGCAGCCTCTCCGGCTTCCTTAGATGAATGGCCCGGAGTGAGCTCAAGACCTCTCGGACAGACATCGACCACATTTATCTTTCCATCATGAGCATCGGCAGCACTATGGACGGGATTGAAGCGGAATGTCTCCGCGCCTATATCCTTGCGTACCTGATTGAGGATCTCGGCACTTCCGAAGATAACCGGAGTAAACAGCTCGGTGATATCCTCAGCGTCGAGTGCCTTTATGATGACTTCATATCCTATACCGTTGAAATCTCCATGGGTAATACCCACACGTATCGGGTTGTGCATTATCGGGGGCGTTAAAGGGGTTTTTATTAACTGAAGTTGTTTAAACTTATTTACAAATTAGAAAAACCAATAAGAAGCGATAAGAATATGATTCTTTAAAAATAAGTCTAAACAACTTCACTTTCAAAGTTACAAAATAAATCTGAAACCTCCAAATTATTTTTTCGCGGCGAGCATACCGCAGGCAGCGTCGATATCCTCACCACGCGAGGCGCGTATAGTGGCCGTGATCCCGGCTTCGTTAAGAATCTTCCGGAACATCTGCATCCGGTCGTCGGAGGCCGGGTAGAGGTCAACACCGGGAATACGGTGGAACCGTATCAGATTGACCCGACACTCAAGGTCTCCGATAAGCTTGGCCAGCATGTTGGCATGGGCGACATCGTCGTTGACACCCCTCCACATGATATACTCGAATGAAAGACGACGCTGGCCGGAAAAATCATATGACCTGAGCATCCTGATCACAGACTGGATGGGGAAAGCCTTCTGGGCGGGCATCATTGACTCGCGCTGCTGCACGTCGGCGGTATGCAGACTGACGGCCACATGAACATTGGTCTTCTCAAGGAGATCCTTCAGCTGCGGGAGTTTTCCGACAGTAGAGACAGTAATACGCTTAGGGCTCCAACCAAGTCCCCACGGAGCCGTCAGGATCTCGATGGCCTTCAGAACCTCCGGGAAATTGTCGAGAGGTTCACCCATACCCATGAAGACAATATTAGTCAGCTCGCCCTGCTCGCTGCCGCCGGTCTTGTTCTGACGGATGGGCATTGAGAGCACCTGATTCATAATCTGCGCCGCAGTGAGGTTGGATTTGAAGCCAAGCTTACCCGTAGCGCAGAAATAACAGTTCATCTTACATCCACACTGCGAACTGACGCACAGAGTAGCGCGCTCCTTATCGGGGATCATGACAGACTCGACGCGGTTGCCATTTCCGACGTCGAAAAGATACTTTACGGTACCGTCCTGCGATCTGGACGATCTGACGGGCTTACTACGGCCTATCTCATAGTTTTCGGCGAGCCAGGCCTGGTTTTTCTTTGATATGTTGGCCATTTCTTCGAAGGAGGTGACGCGTTTGGCATATAGCCAGTCGGCAAGCTGCTTTGCGACAAAGCGGGGCATGCCGCCTTGCTTCACCACGCCTTCGAGATCATGGAGGGTCATTCCTATAAGGGAGGGGTTCATTTTTAATTGAGAATTGAGAATTGAGAATTTTGAATTAATTGAGAATGGAGAATTGAGAATGGAGAATTGAGAATTGGGAATTGAGAATTTTGAATTAATTGAGAATTTTGAATTGGGTGCGCCTATGGCGCAGCGGTCTGAATGACGGCCACCCATAACAAAGAGGGTCATCGCCCGGGTGGGGATGACCCTCGAAATTCGGGGATATTTCATCCGGGAAGCCTGCTTCCCGTTATTTCAGACTTTATTTCCTCAATTATTCGCCACCCTCGAACTTATAGCTCTTATTGACGAGTTTATCACCGCCGCGGAGCATCTGATCGAAGTTGGGGCTGACAAGCTGGAAGTACTGCTGCTCGTAGTTGGCCTCGTTGTAAGGCATGTCTGCCTTTGACGATCCGTTGACCACGAATGCGTATACTCCGTCTTCGCCGGGAACAACCACAAGTTTCTTGTCGGCTTTTGCACCAGCGATCTTTCCGAGCACCTTGGCATCGTTGACACCCATGCCGCGGCCCATGCGGAATGACTCAAGCTGACGAGGCTCAACACCCATGGCCTTTGCCACGGCCTCAAGATTGGAACCGCCCTTCTGATATTCAGCTACAAGATCCTTGCCGGCCTTCTGGCGACGTACCTTGTTGGTAAGATAGTTCTTCACATCATTGTTGGCCACCGGCACATAGTCATCATACTGAGCGTCGACCGCCACAGCGTAGAGCATGGGGGCAGAAGCATCCTTTGACTCATAGATGCGTGACACCTGACCAGGCTTACCGTCGATCATAGCCCAACGCACCACCTGACGGCTGTCGGGGAAGAACTGGTTGTAGCCGGCCATGCGGGGAACGGCAGGAGTGGACTGAGTGAACTGGAATGTCTGTACATTGTAGCCGGCCTCGGGAGCGTTCTTGCTGAAGAGTTCGGCTGTATTGTTTTTCTCAAGGAATTTCTCGAACTTGGCAAGCTCGTCATCTACAGTCTTAGCGGAGGGGTTGAGCTGATAGTTGTATTCCTCAAACTCCACGACCTCAACAGGAGCGTTCTGCTTAACCACCTTGGCGAGCACCGCACCCTGGGGAGAAGTCATGATCGAGACATACTTGCCACCTGACTGACGGAGAGAGTCGAGCTGCGAAGAAGCGAGAGCACCTGTAGGACCATCCTGAGCGAAGAGGGGAATCCACTGCTCTTTCTGTGCAAACACGCTGTCGGCGGAGAAAGTCTTGTTGATGCTATCGATGGGGAGACCGGCGTTGAGGCTTGCCGCCACCTTAGCGGGAAGAGCCTCGCCTGCCACCTGAACGATGTTGATCTGGATTGAATCGACCTCATAGGAGCGCTTACCCATCTTCACGATCTCAAAGCCACGGAGGTTTTCAGTCACCATGCTTACCTCACCGGCCTTAGCCTCGCTCACAAAATTCTTGACAGGACCGTTACGAAGGTCGGAAGCGCGAAGATTGCTGCGTGTCATGACGACGCCTTCTTTCTTTATCTCGGAAGGAAGACCATTGGAGGCAGAATCATTGAGAGCCTTGAGGGTATTCTGCGCGAGAGCCTTAGCAGCGGCGCGGTCGGCGTCGGAAGCAGCTATATTGATCGCGATGAAGGAAACCTCCTTGGTAGGCTCAAGCACCTCGAAAGAAGACTTTTCTTCATTGTAGGCGGCATTGATTTCGGAATCACTTACGGGATATTTCTTCTCGTCGATGGCTCCGTAAGGACGATAAGCGAGAGAGACGTTGTTGGTAGCTACATAATCATTGTAGAGGGCTTTCTTGTCAAGGTCGTTAGCCTTTACAGTGCCGACTACGAGCTGCTGATATTTCTGACGCTTGATGAGCTGCTTGGTCTCTTCCTCCATAGCCACCCATGCATTCTGGAAAGGCTTAGCCTGCTGCTCAGACATACCGTTGCGGCCGGGGTTGAAGATCACCTCATAGGCCTGTGCGGGTGTCTGGGCGCTGAAGCCGGCGGCATTGAGCTGCTGGAGGATATTGCCCATCGACTCGCGGTTGATGGGATTGTCGATAACAAAGAAACGGAGCTGCTCGGGGCTTGACTCGATTCCTGCGTTCTTCACAGCGTCGTCGAGCAGGCGCTCGCCGATGAGCTGCTCTACAGCCATCTGTCCGAGCATCTGGACATCGAAGTTGGCATACTGCTGGGGATTGCTCTGCTTCAGCTGCTCGAGCTGACGGTTGAGTTCTTCACGCTTACGCTGATATTCGGTATAGTCGATCTTTTTGCCGCCTATCTTAGCGACGGTGGTGTTGTCGCCGAAGAGATTGCGGCTGTTGGTGAGTGCGTCACCCACGATGAAAGCAAGAAGCGCCACGCCGATGATCACGATCAGCAAGACTGATTTGCTTCTGATTTTCTCTAATGTTGCCATTCTGAATTTATACTGTAAGTAGTTGATTAATACAAAACAAAGCCCTCCGGACATTGCCATCCGGAAGTGAACGGCACGTTAAAATGCCGTTTTATCTTGCAAAGTTAGAAAAAAAAACGCTGATTTGCAAATAATAATTGAGAATTTAGAATTTAGAATTTAGAATTATTTCATATGCAACTTTTCGGGGAGTTGGTTGTATTACTTATACATTAACACATTCATTAAAAAAAGTAAAAAAGATTCTTCTAACTATAATCGGCTATGAAAAAAACAATACTGAGCTTAATCGCCACCGCCACCGCAGCCGGCGCGCTCGCACAGGGAGCAGTGTCGCTTGACAGCTGCCGGAACATGGCGCTCCACAACAACAAGGCCATACGGATAGCTGAAGAAAACATCCGAGGCGCGGGCTATCTCCGCGACGCAGCCAAAGCGGCCTATCTGCCCGGCATCGACTTCTCGGGGGGATACATGTATAACCAGCACCAGATATCCCTACTCGGAGAAGACGCCAAACTTCCGACAATGAGCTTCGACCCGAAGACAATGAAGTATGAATACAACATACTTATGGGTCCGGACGGCAAACCGGTCACTAATCCGGCCAACGGGCAGCCGATACCTACGGAAGTGGCGGTCATTCCCAAGGAGGCGATGCAATATGACACCCGCAACGTATTCTTCGGAGCCTTTACGCTTACACAGCCGATATATCTCGGAGGCTCGATCCGGGCGCTCAACCAGATAGCCAAGCATGGCGAGAGCATAGCACGGTCGCTCAAGGATCAGGCTGAGCAGGACGTGCTGCTTGGCGTAGACGAAGCGTACTGGCAGGTGGTGTCGCTCGTAGAGAAGAGGGATCTTGCCCGGAGTTTCGTGAATCTCGTTGACTCTCTGAGGCAGAGCGTGATCGACATGAAGGATGAGGGTGTGGCCACCCGCTCGGACGTGCTCAACGTGGAAGTGAAATACAACGAAGCGTGCATCATGCTGACAAAGGTGGAAAACGGACTATCCCTCTCACGCATGGCGCTTGCCCAGATATGCGGACTTCCGGTGGACACTCCGATGACACTTTCCGATGAAGCGAGCGAGAATCTTGAAGCCGACATGACCATTCCCAACACTGACATGCGTGACGTCTACGCGCGGAGAGCAGACCTGGACGTGCTACGTAAGGGGATAGACCTGATGAAGAGCAAGGAAAATCTGTCGCTCTCGTCAATGCTTCCGAAAGTGGCCGCGTTCGGCGCCTATTCCTTCTCAAACCCTAATGTGATCAACGGATTCGAGAAAAAATTCGGAGGAGGATTTTCTGTCGGAGCCACTCTTACGGTACCTCTATGGCACTGGGGAGGCAACTACAACAAATATCGCGCGGCGAAATCACAGACAGCGGCTCAGAAACTGCTTCTCGAAGACATGGAGGAGAAGGTGAGCCTACAGGTGAGCCAGGCCGAATACAGCTATAACGAAGCCTTCAAGACATATGACATGACCAAGAAAAACATGCAGAGCGCACAGGAGAACCTTCAGAACGCCCAGTATGCGTTTAAGGAAGGAGTCCTGACCACCGACGACGTGATGGCCGCCCAGACAGCATGGCTGAAAGCGAAGTCTGAGGTGATCGACGCCCAGATCGGCATCCGTCTCTGTCATACATATCTGAGCAAGGTGACAGGGGAGCTGAGACAGTGATACCAATATTATAAGCCCAATAGGCCGAATAGGCCATATAAGACAAATAAGCAGAATAGGCCCAATAGGCCATATAAGCCGAATAAGATTTATAAGCCATATAAAAAATAAAATTTCAAAAATATACAGCCTTAAAAAATACACAGCCTTATGGAACAGCATACCAACAACACACAGCTCCCCGATCCGACAGAGGTGAGCTCGAAAGAAAAGTCATTAATATTCACTATCGTAGTAGTGCTTCTGATCATCGCGGCAATGGCCGTAGTGGGATTCATATTCATCAAGCCGGCGCCCGACACCATCCAGGGTATGGGCGACGCAACCGAGGTCAGAATCTCAGGCAAACTGCCGGGCCGCGTCACCCGTCTATATGTAGAGGAGGGACAGCGCGTCAAGACAGGAGACACGTTAGTGCATATACACTCCTCGCTCGTAGAGGCCCGCATGGCGCAGGCCGAGGCGATGGAAGATGCCTCCAAGGCTACCAACCGTAAGGTGGACGCCGGCACACGCAAGCAGATCATCAATTCAGCCCGTGACGTCATGAATCAGGCGGCGGCCGCAACAGGAATAGCCAAGAAAACCTACGAACGCATGCAGAACCTCTTCGCGAAAGGGGTGGTGAGCGAGCAGAAACGGGATGAAGCCAAGGCTGCCTATGACGCCGCAAAGGCCGGCGAGGCCGCAGCCCGCAGCCAGTATGAACTCGCGCTCGCCGGGCCACAGGCTGAAGACAAGGCGGCAGCCGAGTCGATGGTGAAAGTGGCACAGGGAGGCGTCAATGAAGTGGGCGCAATACTCGAAGACCAGTATCTGCTCGCACCTGCTGACGGAGTGATCACAGTGGTCTATCCCAACGTGAGCGAGCTCGTGGCAACGGGCGCACCGATCATGAACCTGCAGAAGGATGACGACCACGCGGTCTTCAACGTACGCGAGACGCTTCTTAAGGACATAACTGAAGGCACGAAGATCCGCGTGAAGATCCCGGCTCTCGACAGAGAAGAGGTGATGACCGTCTATTATATCCGTGACCTCGGCACCTACGCCAACTGGCAGGCCACGAAGTCGACAGGCGACTATGACGCGCGCACCTTCCAGATCAAGGCCAAACCCGCAGAGAAAATCGAGAACTTCCGCCCCGGAATGAGTGTGGTGTATCTGGGAGTTGAGAAGTAGGTTTAAAGGGTTTACGAGGTTTATGAGGTTTAATATAATTGGGGGAATTTACGCCATTTATTAAACTACATAAACTATCTAAACCACATAAACTACAAAAACAATACAAAGATGAGTGGATTCAAGCAAATATTCATGAGGTCGGTGAAGCAGCTGACCGGACGGCCTATCTACTGGGTCGCGATGTTTGTGCTGCCCCTCTTCCTGATGCTGATGCTCACCAACATGATGGAGCAGGGTCTGCCCGACAAGGTGCCCGCCGCCATCGTAGACAAGGACGGAACCGCCATATCAAGGGAAATCACGCAGAACCTCGGTTCGCTACAGATGGTAGACCTCGTAGACCAGAGCAATTCATATACCGAAGCACGCCATAAGATGCAGGAGGGTAAGATTTTCGGCTTCTTCATGATTCCGGAAAATTTCGAGCAGGACCTGCTGTCCGGAAAGGGACCGACGATCACCTTCTACACCAATATGACCTATTTCGTGCCGGCGTCGTTGCTCTTCAAGAGTTTCAAGACCACGGCCCTCATGTCGAAGGCGGGCATCATGCTCAACGTAGCGGAGACGGCAGGACTTTCGGCCGACGAGGTAGTGCCGATGATGCAGCCTGTCAACATAGTGAACCGAGGCCTCGGCAACCCGGGACTGAACTACGCGATATATCTGTGCAACTCGTTTGTGCCCTGCGTATTCCAGCTGATGATTATGCTGATGGTGTGCTTCTCGCTGGGCGAGGAGATAAAATACGGCACATCGCCGAAGCTGATGCGGATGGCAGGAGGCAACATATATAAGGCCATAGCGGCGAAGTTGCTTCCGCAGACCATCGGCTGGTGGGTGATGATAATATTCATGCAGTCGTGGCTCTACTTCTGGCAGGGATATCCGATGCATGGCAGCTGGTGGTGGTTTACAGTATCGGAACTGATGTATGTGGTGGCATGTCAGGGAATGGCGGTGTTCTTCTTCGGAGTGCTTCCCAATCTGCGGTTCAGCCTCTCGGTATGCTCTCTTATGGGCATCCTCTCCTTCTCGCTGGCGGCCTTCTCCTTCCCGGTGGAAAGCATGTATGGCGGCATTGCAATCTTCAGCTACCTTATGCCGATACGCTATAACTTCCTTATCTACATAGACCAGGCACTGAACGGCATCGACATCTGGTATTCCCGCTGGTGGTATGCGGCCTATATCGTCTTCATGCTTCTGCCGCTGACCCTGATGTGGAAGATAAAGAAGGAATTCCTGAGGCCGGTATACATTCCTTAATGCATAATTCATAATTCATAATGCATAATTGGCTACGCAGTAAAAAATCATTATGAATTGTGAATTATGAATGGAATGAAGATTATGAATTGTGCATTATGCATTATGAATTGAAGAAAAGATGGGAATATTTGTAAAATCATATATAAAGGAGCTGAAGCTGATCACACACGATATCGGCATCATCCTCTTTCTGGCGTTCCTACCGCTCGCCTACCCTATCATCTACTCGCTGATCTACAATCCGGAGCAGGTGAGAGACGTGAGGATGGTGGTGGTGGACCATGACCGCTCGGCGCTCTCGCGCGAGCTGGTGCGTAACCTCGACGCGACGCAGGAGATACGCATAATCGGTTATGCAGCCGATCTTGGCGAGGGAAAACACGCTATGAACAGCCATAAATGTTACGGCATACTTGAGATACCGGAAGGATTCGAGAAGAAGGTGGGCCGCGGAGAGTCCTCCCCTGCCGTACTCTACTCGGAGATGAGCCTTCTGTTGCGCTATCGCGGCTTCCTCGTGGCCACGACCAATGTGGCCCAGGCTATGGGAAGCGAGATTCTGACCGAGAAGATAAGCGAGACCGCCCCGCTGGCGGAGACGCTTGTAAGCGGGGATCCGCTTGGAGTGCAGAACGTGACGATGGGCAATCTGGAGTCGGGATTCGACTCGTTTATCATGCCGGGTGTGCTGGTGCTGATACTTCAGCAGTGTCTCGTGCTCGCCGTGGGCATGACGGGGGGCGCGAAGAGGGAGAAACCGTGGCTTTACGCCGACATAGACAGAGCCACCGCAGGCGGAACGTTCAAGTCAATGGCCGGCGGAGCACTCGCCTACCTCACGGTCATCATAGTGCCCTGCATCTATATGCTGCACTACGTACCGATGATGTTCCGGTTCCCGATGGCGGGCAATCCGTGGGAGATTCAGGTGTTTATCCTTCCTATGGTAATCGGTTCGATTGCTCTGGGTATGATATTCCAGGCGGCATGCCGGGAGCGGGAGTCAGTGTTCGTACTGTGGGTTGTAACCTCTGTGGCGTTCCTGTTCCTGTCGGGTCTTACATGGCCGAGATACGCCATGGCACCTTTCTGGAAGGGACTGTCAGACCTTGTTCCGGCTACGTTCGGAGTCGAGGGATTCATCAGGATGAATACGAACGGAGCTACCCTGGCGCAGGTAAGCGGCGACTATATCGCCATGTGGATACAGGCTGTCGGCTACTCGATCGTGGCATTCCTTGTGCAGAGATTTTATGTGATGCCGACGCGTATCAAGGCTGTGAAGGATCCGGGCAAAGTGGCGATTCCTTAATTAATGCATAATGCATAAT
>JAIEBK010000010.1:0-2903 GCA_029070945.1 Muribaculaceae bacterium | reverse complement strand
CGTCCGTACAGATCATATATGACATCCCTACTGTCTGTCTTATCCGAAAGGGTCTCTCTGATGCCGGAAAAATCAGTTTCTATATAGTTTGTAAAGTAGTCCCATCCCCATGCTTTTCTATATAAATCCGCAGAACCGACAGGCACATATACAGGAGTGTCCTGCGGAGTGCGATTGATAAAGTCCGAACCGTAACATCCAAAAGGACTCCAGCCGGGATTGATTGTGCTTTCAATGCAGACAGGAGGAATTACAGCGGCACAACGGATTTCCCTGATGTTTTTCCAGTTGTCGCAACTTTCCGCGCCCAAGGACTCTAAAGTAGCGGGGAAGCTTATGGTCTTCAGTCCCTTACAATAATACAGGCCTTCTTTTCCAATCGATCTCAGGCTGTCGGGAAGATGGAGTTCCCGGAGGGCACCACACTGCCAAAAAGCACCATATCCAATTTCCTCTACGCTCTCAGGCATATAGAACTCCGTCATCCTGATACAGTTATTGACAAAACTCTCGGGAATTACCTTCACTCCCTCAGGGAAACGGGCCTTTTCAAGTTCATAGTTCAGCATGAAATGCGAATCGCCCGTCAATGACTGACATGTATTGGGCAGTATAGCTTCTTTCAGCCTGCTTGCATAGAATGCAGCGTCTCCGATCTCTTCCAGTCCTTCCGGAAAATTACATTCCGATATCTTGCTTTGAAAGAATGCCTCTCCACCGATTCTCTTTATTGCAGAAGGGAGGATTACCTTACCGGTCAACGCCCTGCAGTTGACAAACGCGCCATATCCGATTTCCTCAACACCTTCCGGGATTACAAGCGGATCCATACTCAGACTGACGCAGTCTGAGAAGCAGTCTCTGCTGATTGTCATTAAAGAAGAAGGAAAGTTGACTTCTTCAAGTGCAATTGCATAAGAAAACGCCATGACTCCGATTTCCCGCAGTCCTTCGGGAAGAATAATTCTGCGAAGAGGGATGCAGTCGATATAAGCGGCCCCGGGTGTATACTGTTCGGATTGATACCAGAAGGCATTCCCGGGCAACTTATTACCATGAATGACGGCGTATTCAAGATTTATCACGGTTGTCCCGCCATAAAAACTGCAAGCCCACATGGTATGTAAATCCGAAGCATTTACAGGACCACGCACTACAAGCGAATCAATGTGGAGAATTTCATCGCCAAGTTCTGACTCAAGTGTCCCTTCTTCGCTTAAGGTGACATCCCTGAATGTCATCTCGGAACGGGTGAGATTCCTAACCCTCGCCTTTCGCGGAAGAGCCTTCCTGTCATTGTCGAATTCACTCGTTTCCGTCTCTATATTCCGAGAACCGACACCCTCTCTTCCCACAACGGATTTTGATATGCCTCCTAAATCAACGAAGGGCATCTCCCGGGCAGTCATTACGTCTCTTATTTCGCCTTCCATCACCTGCACTACAGGGGTTTCACCCTTAATGTCAACTGATGCAACAGAATTGAGTACTGAGATCAACAATATGGTTATTATTTTTTTCATAAAGCAGTTAGTTTTGACCAGTTACTTACTTAAGTAACACCATAAGAGTTTCTATCGTGTGCAGGATGATTGGAGGATGTGTCTAAAATGACACATCCTACATTTCATTGGTTAAGATTAAAATCAGAATGAATACATGATTCCTGCAGAGAGTATTATCGTGTTTTTAATCCAACCTTCTTTTAAGAATGGATATTGCACCCGCAACATATAAGAGAAATGATTACCTGTCTCAACAGCAGCCTCACCAATGATACCGACATTAAACCTGTGGGCAAAATTGCCTGACATATTTTCCTTAACATCTGTATGAGTTTTATATCTTCGACCATACAAAGCCTCCTGAAGATAAGGGCCGGCACCAAATCTAAGACCAATAGTTTGTGTCAATGAGAATCGAAAGTTCGCGATAACAGGAATATTGAGTGTAAGAAAGTCATGCCAGTCGACATGGTTACCATAAAAGCTCAATTCTTTATTATCAAGATACGCTCCATTATCATAATATGCAAAATCCAACTGAGGGGAAAGGCTCCAGTGTGGTGTGAAGCGGAATTCATAACCGCCACCAATGAAGGCCCCGCCTCCCCAGCCATAGATTAACTTGTCATTTCCGTACCAGGCTTTTTCACACAGATGGGATACACTACCGCCGGCATATACATTCCATCGACCTTCGGCATGACAAATGAACGTAGAAAACAGCGATACAAATAAGCATACGGCTAATGCCACTGATTTCTTCTTTATTGGGGGCCGAGGGGTAGAACCTCCAGAGGATTGCTCTGCATTAGCTACGAACGGAACAGCAAGAGCAAGAAGAATAAAAATTGATTTTAGTTGTCTCATAAATTATGGTTTAAAATTTCATTGCAAAAATAGCTGATATTTGGGGCTGAGACAAGCAAAACAGGGATGATTTTTTATAACACTGTAAATTTATTTTATTGATTCTTAATAATTTATATATGTATAAAAATCAAAAATCATAACAGTTTACAGTTTACTGAATAACAGAAAGTTACGAACACGTTGAAAAGAGAATGATAGAGAGAATTCGGAAGATTTTAGAGCATGGGATGGTATTTTTGGCTCTAATGAACGAATTAGGTAAAGATTATGGATTTATTATTACTTGAGCTTTTCGAGGAAGAGGGATTTGTCGGGGGCGTCGGAGGCTTCTATGCGCTTTATCAGACGGGATTTCTTTACGTAGAAATGAGGATACTTGATCCCCGTAAACATGCAGACAGCGCGAACCGAGAATCCGGCATAGAGGAGTGCGAGGAAATTAATGTCGGCTTCCTTCAGAAATGTACATTGTGTCCTAAGATCGGATACAATACCTCCCATGTAAATATCTACCGCATCAACTATCTC
>JAIEBK010000001.1 GCA_029070945.1 Muribaculaceae bacterium | reverse complement strand
GTCGCCACAGCCGCCAACAAGGTCGTCAATATGACTAAGGTTCTGTTTTTCATAATAATAGTATAAAGTGGATACGTTTTATACTATTATCAACAAAGAAAAACGAATTTGGATTAACAAAAGTGAAAGTTTATTAATTGCATTTAAGTCTCTAAACCGGAAAATCCAAATGTTCAAACAATTAAACGCTTAAACAATTAAACATTTAAACATTCAAACACTGTCAGCCGAGCATAGAGATTTTCTGTTTGATCTGCTCGATATCCTGCTCGATTAGCTTGATCTTCCTCTCAAGATCCTTCAGCATAGAGTTGCCGGCGCTCGACTTGATATTGAAGAATCCCATATTATTCTGATAGGTCTTCAGCTCGTTGCGCTTAGCCTCAAGCTGACGCTGAAGTGCATCTTTCTCACGCTTCACCTTCGAGGAGTCATCCTTAATGTCTTCCATTTTCTGCTCAAAGCGACGCATACGGTTACTGCTTTCCTTAGCATCGAAAGAATTATAGATGGCGTCGCAGATCTCGCGATATTCAGCACGCAGCTGATCCTTCACCTTGAAAGGAACATGCCCGATAGAATTCCATTTATCCTGAAGCTCGCGAACTACGGGGAGCAGCTGCCTGCGCTCCATCTCCAGATCGAGCGCCTTAAGCTGTGCTATCACCTCACGTTTTGCCTCAAGATTGGCATTTTCTTCCTTACGGCGGTCGCCGGTCTCTGCCTTACGACGGTCAAACACTGCATTGCAGGCGGTGGTGAAGCGGTTCCATACCTCATCGGAATGGCGACGTCCGGCGCTGCCGATCTTCTTCCATTCGTCACGAAGCTTCTGCACTGTCTCAATAGCCGCTCCGATCTTCTCTTCCGAAGCAAGAGCCTCAGCCTTCTCACACAACTCGATCTTACGACGGAGATTGTCATTATATTCGTCTTTCACCCTGTGGAAGTAGTCAGCCTTCGACTTGAAGAATATATCGCAGACATTGCGGAATCTATTATAGAGCGCCGCATTGTTCTTTCTTGAGGCAAAGCCTGTCTCTTTCCAGCGGGCCTGAAGATCAATCACCTTCTTGGTAGCCTCATCCCATGCGTTGAAGGAGTCGGGAAGTGCCGCCACAATCTCCTCAGCTTCCTCACATAGCTTAAGTTTAGCCTCCTCGTTGGCGGCCTCATTGGCCTTGCGGCCTTCAAAATATTCCTGATGACGTTTTCTTACTACAGAAGAGGCTTCACGAAATTCTTCCCAAAGAGGCTCTCTGTATTCTTTCGCAACCGGACCGGTCTCCCTCCATTCGTTGTGAAGAATCATCAGCTTATTGATTGCATCCACAACATCGGGATTCTCAGCAAGACCTTTGGCCTGCTCTACGAGTTGACGCTTGGTCTCGAGATTTTTCTTAAAGTCAAGGTCACGAAGTTCCTTGTTCATCTTAAGCTGATCATAGAAAAGCTCGACAGCTGTCTGGAATTCCTTCCAGAGTCCTGTGACAGCGGTCTCGGGAAGGTCCGCCTTCTCCTTGAACTCCTTCTGAAGATCCTGAAATTTCTGGAAGTTAACGTTAACGTTGTCAATATCAGCGGCGATCTCCTTAATCTGGTCAAGAACAGCCTGCTTAGCATCGAGGTTGGCCTGCCGGGCCTTCTGATCAGCCTCAAGCCAGGCGGTGCGTATGTCGCGGAATCGGGCGATAAGGTCACGGACTTCTGTCTCTCCTTCATCCGGAACCGAAACGAAATCTTCCGGCTTTCCTCCTTCTGCGATATGCTTCTCAAGCTCGGCAAGAGTCTCCTTGTTTCTCAGAGCATAATAAGCTCCTTTGATGGCCTGCACCTCATGGTGCTCAGTCGCCCTCTCCTCCTCCACTATAGAGCGGAGGGTATCGATGAGTTCGGTTTTAGACATTTCCGAAAAGCGCGGTCTGCGCTCCTCAGCTTCTGATTCGGGAGTCTCCACTGCAACGGGCTCGACTCCGGTGGTTGATTCAGGAAGTTCCACTTCTGAAACATTCATTACTTCGTCAGTCATGGCATGATGAGGTTATGATGATTTTTTATTCTTCTACTTTTATTGAAATGATGCGTATATCCTCTACCGGACGGTCACGTCCGTCGGTCTCCGCGTTCTGAATTTTCTCTACCGTATCCATTCCTTCGAGGACCTCGCCGAAGACGGTATACTGTCCGTCGAGATGAGGTGTTCCGCCTATGGTTGTATAGTCACGCACCTGCTCTTCCGTCATGGTGACAGGCTTTACGTTAGCCTCTGTCTCCTTTATAAATTCCTGACGGAGATTTTCAAGCCCCACGCTGTCTTTGGCGAGACGCAACTGGCGGATCGTATCCATATGCTGGCGCTGAAGATCCATGAAATAAGCCTGCAGCTGCTTCTGCACCGAGATCTCCTCCATCCTTGAAAGCTGCTGGGGTATGTATTTCTTGCCTGTCACGATATAGAACTGGCTTCCCGAGCTGCGGCGTTCGGGATTCATCTCGTCGCCTGTACGTGCGGCAGCCAGAGCTCCATACTTATGATAATGCTTGGGATAAACGATTTCAGCCGGTATTGTGTAGCCCGGACCTCCGGAACCGAGCATCGCTCCCTGAGGAGCTTCCTTAGATTCAGGATCGCCGGTCTGCACCATAAAATCATTTATGACACGATGGAACAGCACTCCGTCATAGTAACCCTCCCTGGCAAGCTTCAGGAAATTGTCTCTGTGCAGGGGAGTGTCGTCGTAAAGACGTATCTTAATGTTTCCTGCAGTGGTAGCTATGTCGAGAGTCGGTCCTGCCGGAATCTCGCGTTTATCTGTATCTTGCGTCATTTCAACTTTATTGGTTTCCTGACCGTTCTGTACGGAGTCTGCCATAGCGAAAGCTGCGGAAGCCGCCATTGCCATAACTCCGATTGCGGCCACGGATATTATTGTCTTTCTTTTCATTATGTATGATTAAAAACCCTCTCCCGGATATATCCTCTTAAATATTCTCCTGAAAGTATCGTCAGAAGCCTTCAGTTCATCGGCACGTTCCTTGTAGTCAGTTCCCCAGATGGCCTGAAGAAGCGATCCGATATACCTCCGCTCACGATCTTTCTCGATGGCTCCTTCCACAAGAGGCGGAATCCATCCGGCAAACTTATCACGGTCTACCGCACAGAGGAATCTGGCAGTCGATGCCAGGAACTGTCCCGAAATATCGACACGCCGCAGATTTTCCAAAAGTTCCGGCATTGAATCGATGCAAGAATCCACGTTGTTGACTATATAGTCATATGTCGCCATCCCATCCTGATCCCCGGCCAGATTTTTTAAAATTTCGCTCATATCTATTCTGATTTATCCCTCTCCGCGCCCCCGAAAGAGCGCATCATCGGGAATATCAAAGCGCAAATTTACACAAAATATTCGAAATAAACGGTTTTTCAACAAAAAAAATGAATTTCTTATCCAAATTCGCGTGAATAATGTTTTACTTTTATAGATTTTTCTCTTAAAATCGATGAAAAGTGAACAACTCAGACCATAAAATAATAGTCATAGGACGTCAATACGGAGGGACAGGACGGAAAACCGGACGAGCGCTTGCCGATCTTCTTGGCGTGCCCTATTACGATAAGGAGATAATCAGTAAAGTGGCTGCAAGCTACGGATATGACCCGGATATTCTGGATCGTGCCGATGAAAAGAAACCCTCTCCTTTCCGTAGCATGCTTCTCGGCAAATACGGGGTAATGGATATGTATGCCACGTCGCCGCTCAGCCGCGAGTCTCTCTATGAAGCCCAGACAGACGTCATCCGCCAGATATGTCAGGAAGGAAGCTGTGTGATAGTAGGAAGAACGGCCGACTATATAATGCGGGAGCATCCGGGTCTCGTCAGCGTATTTATACATGCTCCGAGGGAATGGAGAGCACGCAACCTGATAAGTAGAGGGGAGGCGAAAGATCTGCAGGAAGCTCTCGTAAAGATAAGGAAAGCAGACGGAGACCGGGAAGGCTACTACAACTATTTCACCGGCAGAAACTGGGGAACAGCCGACAACTATGACCTGACAATCGACGCATCAAAACTCGATCCGGAGGAAATGGTCGGATTGATAGCAAATTACGTCGACAAACATAAAAAGGATAAATAAGCCGGCGAACCTAACGGCATCCGCAGATGTATATACATTAGCAGAAGAGAGGTCTGTCGCTTCATGCCGGGCGCATGAAGAGGAAAGTCCGGGCAACGAAGAGCACCATACTTGGTAACGTCAAGCCGGCGGCGACGTCGGGGACAATGTGACAGAAAACAACCGCCGGATTCTCCAGTGGAATACGGTAAGGGTGAAAAGGCGGGGTAAGAGCCCACCGGATGCCGTGGCGACACGGCATGCCGCACATCCTATGGGTTGCAAGGCCAAATACACCGGCAGCTAAGGGCTGCTCGTCCATTGCCGGGGGGTAGGCTGCTCGGCGCTCAGGCGCCGGAGCCGTCTGGCGACAGACGGTCAAGATAAATGACAGACAGCGGTCTCCCTCACCGGGGAGACCGCCACATAACCCGGCTTACATCCCTTCTGCATTCTTTCGCGGGGGCGGTATCACCCGCCCCCTTTCTTTTTTTATTGATTCCATTTATAGAACACACGTATATAAAACACACGAAAACACTCTTACCATGGCAGAAAAAAACATTCAGAATGATAATGCTCCTTCGGATCCCAAACGCCCCGGATGGTTTGGCAGATTGATTGAAAAGGGTGAAAGACTCTACAATTACTGTGTGTCGGGAGTCTGGTACGATTCCCGTAAGACCATGAAGGTACGCCTTATCAAGACCATCAATCTCACAGTACAGGCCTTCCTCAACCGCGATCTGCAGATAAAGTCTATGGCCATCACCTACCAGACCATTTTCGCCATGGTTCCCGCTCTGGCAATGCTTCTGGCCATCAGCAAGGGATTCGGATTCCAGGAGATGGTAGAGAAGGAACTCTATACCTATTTCCCATCGCAGAGCAAGGCGCTCGGGACCGCGCTCGGATTCGTGGACTCATATCTTGCCGAAGCATCGTCGGGAATACTCGTAGGCGTAGGTCTGATTGTTCTGCTCTGGACCCTCATATCCCTGCTGAGCAATATTGAGGATGCATTCAATAATATTTGGGATATCAAGACGGGAAGAAATACCATTCAGAAGATAAAGGACTACATAGCCATCTTCCTTCTTATACCGATACTGATGATATTGAGTTCCGGAATCTCCATCTTCATGTCATCAACAGTTCTGGCCGCTGTTCCATTCGCATTCCTCACCCCTATGGTCAACGCCGTAATGGAGCTTGTGCCGCTCGTGCTGACATGGGGGGCCTTCACACTATGCTTCTGGCTTATCCCCAACACCAAGGTAGAAGTAAAATTCGCTGCCATTTCCGGAGCATTCTGCGCCGTTGCCTTCGACGTGCTTCAGTTGCTATTTCTCAACGGACAGATCTACGTATCCAAGTATAACGCCATCTACGGATCATTCGCGTTCCTTCCGTTGATGCTCATCTGGCTGCAGCTCAGCTGGCTGTTGCTTCTTTCAGGCTGCGGACTCACCTATTCGCTGCAGAATGTGTTCTCATATAATTTCTTCGGAAACCTCACGACAGTGGCCGAAAGCTACTTCCGCAAGGTGCTTCTGGTAGTCACGGCCGTAGTATACCGGCGTTTCCATCTGGGGCTGTCAGCGCCGACGCGCAATACTCTGTCGATGACCTATGGACTTCCCATAAGACTTGTCAGCAATATCGCCGACCGCCTTCAGCGTGCAGGGCTTGTTCAAAAGAACGAAAGCCGCGACGGTAAAGATGATCCCGGACTGATACCGACCACAGATACAGACCGTATAATGGTGAAGGATGTTGTGGCACGCGTGGAATCGGCCGGAATGAAGGATTTCATTCCGGAATTCAACACCACCTACCGGCAGGCGCTCGATGAACTCAGTGAAATATCCGAGCGGATGTATGAAGCCGCAGGCGACAAGCTCATACGCGACCTCGACATTTTCGTGGATATTGACGAAAAACAACAGAATTAATGAAATCCAAGATACTTTTATATGTTTTGCAACACTTTTGTCAATTTTAATAAGGCGATATTTGGCCGATTGACAATTTTTAGCTAAATTTGCGACTATAGAAATAAAAGATTAACTACAGATATGAGTTACCTGAAATTTGACAAAAACCTAATGATAAACCTGGAGCAGAGCCTTCCGAAAGAGATGCTCCGCACCAACAAATCAGGAGCTTACCACTGCACAACGATCGTCGGCTGCAACACACGCAAGCAACACGGTCTTCTCGTCATCCCGATTCCTGAGATGGACGACAAGGCACACGTGCTTCTGTCAAGCCTCGACGAGACAGTAATCCAGCATGGCGCTCCTTTCAATCTCGGACTGCACCAATACGGGCCCGAAGTGTTCTCACCCAACGGACACAAGTATATCAGGATGTTTGACTGTGAGACAGTGCCTACAATGACCTACCGTGTAGGCGGCGTTATCCTTACAAAGCAGAAGACATTCATCAGCAATGAAAACCGCATCCTGATCAAATACACCCTCGTAGACGCACATTCCGACACAAAACTTCAGTTCCGCCCGATGCTGGCGTTCCGCAACGCCAACGATCTTGTAGTGGAGAATACCGCTATCAATAAGGAAATTAAGAAAGTGGCCGACGGTATCTCTACATGCCTTTACTCAGGCTATCCCGACCTTGTGATGCAGTTCAACAAACCCGTGAAATGGGTTGACGACGGGCATTGGTACAAGGGAATCGAATATTACAAGGACCGTGACCGCGGCATACCTTATAAGGAAGACCTCTGGGTGCCCGGATATTTCGAACTGCCGATCAAGAAGGGGGAAAGCATCATCTTCAGCGCCGGCACCTCCGAGATCGACCCGGCCGAACTGGAAACCCTCTACGAGAACGAGATCAAGACCCGCACTCCGCGTACGAGCTTCTACAACTGCCTTAAGAATTCGGCAAAGCAGTTCTATCTGAAAAATAAGAACGGCATGTATATCATGGCTGGTTTCCCATGGTACAACGTCCGTGCCCGCGACGAGCTTATGGCTCTCCCCGGATGCACGCTTGCAATCGACCATAAGGACGATTACATCCAGATCATGGCGACATTCCTTAAGGCGCTGCACAAATACATAGAGACCGGAGAAAAAGACCGCACCATCCATGAAATAGACCTCCCCGATATTCCCCTATGGGCTATCTGGGCAATTCAGCAATACCGTCGCGCCACCGATACCCGTGCATGCCGCGATCTTTATGGCGAAGATGTGCGTCGACTTGTGGAAGACATACGCAACGAGCGGATCAAAAACCTCCATCTCAATCCCAACGGACTGCTGACAAGCAACGGCACCGACACTCCGGTCACATGGCTCTCGGCATCCATCAACGGACGCCCCATAATTCCCAGAAGCGGATATATCGTTGAATTCAACGCGCTATGGTACAACGCGCTGCGATTCCTTATATCCATCTACGAAGGTGAAGCCGGAATGAAGGAATACATTGAAGAACTCTCCACTCTCGCCGAAAAGGTGAAAGGAAGCTTTGTAGAGACATTCCTTAACGACTACGGATACCTTTACGACTACGTCAACGGCTCATACGCCGACGTAGAGGTTCGTCCCAATATGGTCATCGCGATAGGACTCGAATACAGTCCCCTTGACCGTCGCCAGCGCCGTAAGGTGCTTGACCTCGCCACCCGCGAGTTGCTGACGCCGAAGGGTCTGCGATCCCTTAGCCCGAAGAGCTACGCATACCGTCCGAACTATGTAGGAGGACCCGTGGAACGTGAATATGCCGTACATCAGGGTCCTGTACGTCCGTGGCTGTTCGGCTTCTATGCCGACGCGTATATTAAGGTGTTCGGAGTCAGCGGACTCGGCTTCATCGAGCGTAAGCTTATCGGATATGAAGATGACATGTCGGAAAACTGCATCGGTTCGCTCAGCGAGATGTATGACGGCAACCCTCCCTTCACCGGCCGCGGCGCCGTTTCCACCGCCAAGAACGTAGGCGAGATACTGCGCACCATCAAGAATGTGAAAGAACTCAACAAATTACAGAACTACGATAATTAACCAGATATGAAGGCATTAATGTTCGGGTGGGAATTCCCACCGCATATCCTTGGCGGTCTGGGCACAGCCTCATATGGACTCACCAAGGGCATGCACGCCAACGGAGACATGGATATCACTTTCGTGATTCCAAAACCGTGGGGCGACGAAGAGAAAGGCTTCGCCCGCATCATCGGCGCCAACTGCACCCCCGTAGCATGGCGCGATGTCAGCTGGGACTATGTCGAAAGCCGAATCGGCAAGGTAATGGACCCGCAGCTCTACTATGATCTTCGCGACCATATCTATGCAGACTTCAACTACATGAGACTCAACGATCTCGGATGCATTGAGTTTTCCGGCAGATATCCGGACAACCTTATTGAGGAGATCAACAATTATTCGATCGTGGCGGGTGTGATCGCACGCACTGTGGAATGTGATATCATCCATGCACACGACTGGCTCACCTATCCGGCCGGCATCCATGCAAAGAACGTGACGGGCAAACCGCTCGTGATCCACGTACATGCTACCGACTACGACCGCTCGCGCGGCAATGTGAATCCCACAGTCTTCGCTATCGAGAAAGACGGCATGGAGAACGCCGACCATATCATGTGTGTATCCGAGCTCACACGCCAGACCGTAATCCATAAATACGGCATAAATCCGGCCAAGGTCTCCACTGTACATAACGCCGTTATACCTCTTGATCAGGAATATCTTGACATCAAGCGTCGCACTGAGGGCGAGAAAGTTGTGACATTCCTCGGACGTATCACGATGCAGAAAGGTCCGGAATATTTCGTGGAGGCTGCCGTAAAAGTGCTTCAGAAAGACAAGAACGTGCGTTTCGTTATGGCAGGCAGCGGCGATATGATGGATGCCATGATCAAGCTTGTGGCAAAGCGCGGCATAGCCGACCGATTCCATTTCACCGGATTCCTTCGCGGTAAGGAAGTATATGAGATGCTTCGCGATTCCGACGTATACATCATGCCCTCCGTGTCCGAGCCTTTCGGCATCTCGCCGCTCGAGGCTATGGAGATGGGAGTGCCGAGCATTATCTCGAAGCAGTCGGGATGTGCCGAGATCCTTACCAATGTCATTAAGACCGACTACTGGGACATCGACGCGATGGCCGACGCCATCCACAGTATTCTCAACTACCCGGCAATGTACAAGACCCTCCGCGACAAAGGCATAGAGGAGATCCACGGCATCACCTGGGAGAAGGTAGGTAAGAAAGTCATCGACATCTATAAGGATGTAATCGCATCACGCAATCACTAATTCTTTTAAACTTCTTAAACAACCCAAACTTTATAAACCACTCAAAACAAAGAAGTTATGAAAAACGTCTGTTTTTATCTCAACATACACCAGCCATATCGTCTGAAGAGATACCGCTTCTTCGATATCGGCAACGACCACTACTATTACGATGACTTCGCCAACGAAGACATCATCAGCAATCTTGCCGAGCGCAGCTACATCCCGATGTGCAAGACCCTCCTTGACATGGCCAATGAATACGGTCAGGACTTCAAGTGCGCTATATCCATCTCGGGAACCGCAGTCGAACAGCTCCAGCAGTCCGAGCCCGAAGTGATTGAACTACTCAGAAAACTCTCCGACAAAGGCTGTGTGGAATTCCTTGCTGGCACATTCGCCCACTCCCTCTCTTCTATTGAGGATCCGGAGGAATTCATGCGTCAGGTGAAAGTGGAGCAGAAGGTCATAAAGAATGTTTTCGGTCAGACTCCCAAGGTATTCGCCAACACAGAGCTCATTTTCGACGATGACATCGCGTCGCTGATCCAGGCCATGGGATTCAAGGCGGCTGTCGTTCCCGGGGCAAAGCATATTCTCGGCTGGAAGAGCCCGGACTATGTATACTCTTCCGCAACAGCTCCGAAGCTGAAGCTGCTCTTCACCAACGACAAGCTGGCTTCAGACATCTCGCATAACTTCAACAATACCGACTGGGCCGAGTATCCGCTGACAGCCGACAAGTATGTCAACTGGATCGCTGAACTCCCCGCAGAGGAGCAGATCGTCAATATAGTGCTGAGTATGGACACATTCGGCGGATTCCTGCCGGCAAGCTCGGGAATTTTCGATTTCCTCAAGGCTCTTCCCCGCTTCGGAAAGGAGAAAGGAGTACGCTTCACATCTCCGTCAGAGATTGTAGGGAAACTCAAGGCAGTCGACAGTGTCACTGTGCCGTATGCGATCTCATACGTTGACGGTACCCGTATCGATGTTTCCGCATGGAAGGGCAACGATCTTCAGCGTGAGGCACTCAACAAGCTCTACGGCATTGCCGAACGTGTATCGATGGTTGAAGACCGTAAGATACAGCAGGATTGGGAATACCTGCAGGGAAGCGACCACTTCTTCTATATGGCCACCAACAATCAGGCTGATGCGGCCTTCAGTCCATATGACAGTCCTTTCTCCGCATTCACCAACTATATGAACGTACTCGCCGACTTCCTCGTAAGGGTTGAGGAGCAGTTCCCGGAGAATGTGGACAACGAGGAGCTCAACTCACTTCTTCTGACTATCCGCAATCAGTCGTCGGAAATTGAACAGCTCAAAAAGGAGAATAAGACGCTCCGCAAGAATATCCTCGAGGCGGAAGACAGCAATTATGCCGCAATAGTGGTGGAGGAAGTTCCCGCAAAGGAGAAGAAAACTCCGGCTAAGAAGTGTGCTAAAAAAGAAACCGCAAAGAAAGCATCTACGGAGAAGAAGAAACCGGGCCGCAAACCCGCTGAAAAGAAAGAAACTGACAACGCAGAATAAAACAAAAATATTTCAATTGTTAAACTATTGTAACACCGCGAACCTTACCCCGATTTTCCTTGTTTTGATTTCAGAAAGTAAGAAAATCGTTTCATGATGTTAGGTTAGTTTAAAATTGAATTATGGAAAAAATCGGATGCAGCCGCCTGTGAAGGTGGCTGCACTCTTTTTTACATTTAGGCCCCATCTCACAAAAAATGAGGGTCGCCAGGGTCGCAGGGTTGGATCGATTTTTGTCATTTGAGCGAAGGAGCA